>CAINEA010000810.1 GCA_903847525.1 uncultured Acetobacteraceae bacterium
CGCGGCGTGGAGGTGATCGACCGAATCGTCGCGGGAGTAGCGCCGCAGGCCAAGACGGAACTGCTGCGCGACCTCTGCGATACCATGAAGTTCGGATCGCTCTGCGCACTCGGCGGCCTCACCCATAATCCGGTGCTGTCCGCGCTTGACCATTTCCCCGAGGATTTCCACCGCCCGCTTCGGCAGGCGGCAGAATAAGGACGCACCGCATGTCGCTCGTTCAGGAAATCGACTACGGAACAAAACACATCAATTCCACCGAAATGGTGACACTGACCATCGACGGGCAGGCGGTCACGGTGCCCGGCGGCACGTCCGTGATGAACGCGTCGATGCAGGCCGGGATCAAGATCCCGAAGCTGTGCGCCACCGATATGCTGGACGCGTTCGGTTCCTGCCGGATGTGCCTGGTGCAAATCGAGGGGCGCCCTGGCACACCGGCTTCCTGCACCACGCCGGTAGCGGCGGGGATGCAGGTGCGCACAACCACTGATCAGTTGCTGAAACTCCGGCGCGGGGTGATGGAACTGTATATCTCCGACCATCCGCTGGATTGCCTGACTTGCGCCGCCAATGGTGATTGCGAATTGCAGGATACCGCCGGCGAGGTCGGGTTGCGCGAGGTCCGTTACGGCTACGACCGCGCCAATCACCTCGACGCGAAAAAAGATACGTCCAACCCGTATTTCCAGTTCGATCCCGCCAAATGCATCGTCTGCTCGCGCTGCGTGCGGGCCTGCGAGGAAGTGCAGGGCACCTTCGCGCTTACCATCGACGGGCGCGGCTTTGCATCCAAGGTTTCACCGGGCGTGAACGAGGATTTCCTCGCTTCCGAATGCGTCTCCTGTGGCGCCTGCGTACAGGCTTGCCCGACCGCCACCTTGATCGAGAAATCGGTCGTCGAAATGGGCCAGCCGGAGCATTCGGTCGTCACAACATGTGCCTATTGCGGGGTCGGTTGCAACTTCAAGGCAGAGATGCGCGGCGACCGGGTCGTGCGCATGGTTCCGTACAAGGACGGCAAGGCCAATCACGGCCATTCCTGCATCAAGGGCCGATTCGCCTGGGGCTACGCGACGCATCGCGACCGGATCACCACGCCGATGGTGCGGGCGTCGATCGACGATCCATGGCGGGAGGTTAGTTGGGACGAGGCGCTAGAGCACGCCGCCGGTGCGTTTCGGCGCATCCAGGCCGCGCATGGTGTAGGATCGATCGGCGGCATCACGTCGTCCCGCTGCACCAACGAGGAAACCTATCTGGTGCAGAAGCTGGTACGCGCCGGCTTCGGCAACAACAATGTAGATACCTGCGCCCGCGTCTGCCATTCGCCGACCGGCTATGGGCTGAACGCGACCTTCGGCACTTCGGCGGGAACACAGGATTTCGATTCGGTGGACCACGCCGACGTAATCCTGGTGATCGGTGCCAATCCGACCGACGGGCATCCGGTGTTCGCCTCGCGCATGAAGAAGCGGCTGCGCGAAGGGGCGCGGCTGATCGTGATAGATCCGCGGCGGATCGACCTGGTGCGCAGCCCGCATGTGCAGGCGGATTTCCACCTGCCGCTGCGCCCCGGCACAAATGTGGCGGTGCTGACGGCTCTGGCGCATGTGATCGTGACTGAGGGGCTCATCAACGAGGCGTTCGTGCGCGAGCGCTGCGAACTGGATGCGTTTCAGGAATGGGCTGCCTTCGTCGCCGAACCGCGCCATTCCCCCGAAGCGGTTGCGTCCGCAACCGGCGTCGAGGCTGGGCTGATGCGCCAGGCGGCACGGCTATATGCCACCGGCGGCAACGGAGCGATCTATTATGGCCTGGGTGTCACCGAGCACAGCCAGGGGACCACCGCGGTGATGGCTATCGCCAACCTAGCCATGGCGACCGGCAATCTCGGCCGCGTCGGCGTGGGGGTGAACCCGCTGCGCGGACAGAACAACGTGCAGGGTGCCTGTGACATGGGATCCTTCCCGCATGAACTACCGGGGTACCGACATATCTCCCAGGCCGGCACGCGCGCCATCTACGAGGACCTCTGGAAGGTGAAGCTGGATGCTGAACCCGGCTTGCGCATTCCCAACATGATTGATGCGGCGCTGGATGGCTCGTTCCGCGGCATCTATATCCAGGGCGAGGACATCGTGCAGTCCGACCCGGACAGCCAACATATCGTCGCCGGCCTGCGGGCGATGGATTGCGTGGTGGTGCAGGATCTGTTCCTGAACGAAACCGCCGACTACGCCCATGTCTTCCTGCCCGGCGCTTCGTTCCTGGAAAAAGACGGCACCTTCACCAACGCCGAGCGGCGCATAAACCGGGTGCGCCGGGTCATGGCGCCCTTGTCCGGCAAGGCCGATTGGGAAGCGACCCAGGCTTTGTCCAACAAGCTCGGCCTGAAAATGGCCTATGCCCATCCCAGCGAGATCATGGACGAGATCGCCGCGACCACGCCAAGCTTCGCCGGCGTGTCCTATACGAAGCTGGACGCGGCAGGATCGGTGCAATGGCCGTGCAACGACGCCCATCCGGACGGATCACCGGTTATGCACATCGATGGGTTCACGCGCGGACGCGGGCATTTCGTCATCACCGAATATGTCGCGACCGACGAGAAGATTGGCCCGCGCTTTCCGCTGCTACTGACCACCGGGCGCATCCTCAGCCAGTACAATGTCGGTGCCCAGACACGGCGCACGCACAATGTCGTCTGGCATGAAACCGACCGGCTGGAGATCCATCCGCACGATGCCGAGGAGCGTGGCATCAAGGCCGGTGACTGGGTGCGCCTGACGAGCCGCACCGGCGAGACGGCGTTGCCGGCATTGGTGACCGATCGGGTGGCACCGGGTGTGGTCTACACCACGTTCCATCACCCGGGCACGGAGATCAACGTGGTGACCTCCGAGTTCTCCGACTGGGCCACCAACTGCCCTGAATATAAGGTGACGGCGGTACAGGTGATGCCGTCCAACGGACCGAGCGAATGGCAGGCCGAGCGGCGGGAATTCTCCGAGCATAGCCGCCGCGTGCAGCCGGCCGACGCTGACGCGGTGCCGGCGAAGTGATCCCGACCCCATCCGTGCCGGTCCGACGAACCGCGTGGCGTGACGGCCGGCCATCCGCGGGCGAGCGCGTTCTGCCCGAGGAAGTGCCGGTTGCCTTTACCTATGGTCGCACGACCTATGCGGTGATGCTGGCAAGCCCGGCCGATCTGGTGGATTTCGCCGTCGGTTTCAGCCTGACCGAAGGCGTTGTTTCCAGCCCGGCGGAGATCGAGGAACTGGAAATCGTCGAACAGGAGCAGGGTATCGAACTGCGCATGTCGCTGCTCCCCGAGCGAGAAGCCGCGCTGACTGCCCGCCGGCGGCATCTGGCGGGAGTGAGCGGCTGCGGGCTGTGCGGGATCGAAAGCCTGGCCGAAGCGGTTCGCACCCCGCCGCCAGTACCGCGGGGAAATTTTTTCAATTCGGACCAGATCGCCGCCGCGATAGCCGAACTGCCGGCCGCGCAGCCCATGAACCGCGCCACCTATGCCGTACATGCCGCCGCGTTCTGGACCGCGACGGATCGGCTGGTGGCCTGTGCGGAGGATGTCGGCCGGCACAATGCGCTCGACAAGCTGACCGGCGCGATGGCGCGCATGGGCGCCGATCCGGGCGCGGGCATCCTTCTGCTGAGCAGCCGCGTGTCAGTCGAGATGGTCCAGAAATGCGCGATGACCGGCATCCCGGTGCTGGTGGCGGTCTCCTCGCCGACCGCATTGGCGGTTCGCGTGGCGGAAATGGCTGGCATCACGCTGATCGGCATAGCCCGCGACGACGGGTACGAGGTCTTCACCGATCCGGGTCGCATACGGCCTGTCGATCCGCTCGAGGAGAAGGTGCGCCATGTCGCCTGAGCGGCTTGCCTACATGGCCAACCAGATTGGGCGGTTCTTCGCCCACCGCCCGGAACACGCGGCTGCGGCGGATATCGCCGATCATTTGCGCAAGTTTTGGGAACCGCGCATGCGCAACCAGATCATAACCATGCTGGGCGAAGACAGCGGGCAATTCGACCCGGCCGTGCGGAAAGCTGTGGAAAGCCTTCGTACGTAATCGTTAATCTATCACACTGGATCGCCTCGTCGCATCTGAAGCGCGGGCGGAAGAAACAGCAGAATTGGGGATCTCATGAGCGTCACAACCATGCCCGGCTTTCTGGAACGCGACCGCATTATCGCCCGTGCCGGATTCAATCGCTGGCTGGTGCCCCCTGCGGCGCTGGCCATTCATCTCTGTATCGGCATGGCCTATGGCTTCAGCGTGTTCTGGCTGCCGCTGTCGCGCGCCATCGGCATCGACAAGCCACGCGCCTGCGCCGCCGATGCCGGGCTGCTGAACGCCCTGTTCACCACCACCTGCGACTGGAAGGTAAGCGAATTGAACTGGGTGTTCACCCTGTTCATTTTCTTTCTAGGCACCTCGGCGGCGGTCTGGGGCGGGTGGCTGGAACGGGTTGGGCCGCGCAAGGCCGGACTGGTTTCCGCCTGCTGCTGGGCCGGAGGGCTGGTGCTGGGTGCGCTCGGCATATGGGTGCACCAGCTTTGGATCCTGTGGCTCGGTACCGGCGTGCTGGGCGGCATCGGGCTGGGCCTGGGGTATATTTCCCCCGTATCGACCCTGATAAAATGGTTTCCGGACCGGCGCGGCATGGCGACCGGCATGGCGATCATGGGTTTCGGCGGCGGGGCAATGATCGGTGCGCCACTGGCCGAGATTTTGATGGCGAACTTCCGCGGTCCCGGACAGGTCGGCGTATGGCAGGCCTTCCTGGCGCTCGGCGCGATCTATTTCGTGTTCATGGTCGGCGGGGCGATCGGCTATCGCGTGCCGCCAGGCGGCTGGCGGCCGGCCGGCTGGACCCCGCCGGCGGCGGGGCTCAAGGCGATGATCACGCATGGCCAGGTGCATTTGCGCAATGCGCACAAGACGCCGCAATTCTGGTGTATCTGGGTCGTGCTGTGCATGAACGTGTCGGCCGGGATCGGCGTGCTCAGCATGGCCTCGCCAATGCTACAGGAGATTTTCGGCGGCAGGCTCCTGAACGCACCGGCGATCGGTTTCACCGCGCTGTCGGATACCCAGCGCCTCGCGGTGGCAGCTATCGCCGCCGGATTCACCGGGTTGCTGTCTTTGTTCAACATTGGCGGACGCTTCTTCTGGGCGTCGATGTCGGACCTGTTGGGCCGCAAGGCAACCTACTTCATCTTCTTCGCGCTAGGCATCGCGCTGTATGCCGCCGCACCCTGGGCAGCGCATGCCGGCAGCCTGCTTCTGTTCGTTGCATGCATGTGCGTTATCCTGTCGATGTACGGTGGCGGATTTGCCACCGTGCCGGCCTACCTGGCGGACATGTTCGGCACCCAGTTCGTAGGCGCGATCCATGGCAGGCTGCTGACCGCGTGGTCCACGGCCGGGATCATCGGGCCATTGATGATCGGCTACATGCGCGATGCCCAGATAGCCGCCGGCGTCAGCCGAGAGCATGTCTACGACATCACGTTCCTGATGCTGGCCGGCCTGCTGGTAGTTGGTTTCGTCGCCAACCTCATGGTTCGTCCAGTGGCCGCCAAATGGTTCATGAGCGATGCCGAACTCGCGGCTTTCCAGGCTGACAAGGCGGCTATGGAGGGACCTGCCCGCGGCACCGACATCGGGGCCGGCGGGTTCAGCCCAATGGCGTTGCTGGCCTGGCTTGCGGTAGGCGTTCCGGTTGCCTGGGGCGTCTGGATCACCCTGACAAAGGTGGCCATTCTGTTCCGCTAGCACGTCCGTGGATTAGGTCCGGCCTGGGCGCTGGTCCGCTGCACGCTCCGGATTTGACGCCCGGTGCAAATTCCGCTGAACATAATCAACGAGAAACCAAGTCAGGGAGGCAAGAACCACCCGTGCGAGCGTGGCGCCACAGGCGCCATGTGGATCAGATAAGACGAACAATTCGTCACGAGTCGAAAGTCAGGGCTTCGGACAGGCAAGGGCGAAATGCCCGATCATATCTCCAAGGCCCCGACACAGGACCGGCATAAATCGGCCGCAACGCGGCGCACTCAACTGGGAGAAACGACGTGGAAGAAGTCGAAAAGCGGACGATGACGAAAGTGTCGGCCAGGCTCATCCCCTTCCTGATACTCTGTTACTTCGTCGCTTATCTGGACCGGGTGAATCTGAGCTTCGCAGCGCTTGAAATGAACAAGGACCTGGCATTCTCTGCCACGGTCTATGGCACAGGTGCCGGCATCTTCTTCCTGAGCTACTTTCTGCTCGAGACACCCTCGAACCTGATCCTGGTGCGAGTCGGCGCGCGGCGCTGGATCGCGCGGATCATGTTTACCTGGGGCCTCCTGTCCGCCTGCATGGCATTCATTACCGGTGAGATGGGTTTCTACATTGTCCGTTTCCTGCTGGGTGCCGCGGAGGCAGGCTTCTTTCCCGGCATCATATTCTACCTGACCCTGTGGTTTCCCGCCGCCTATCGTGGCCGGATCATTGGCATGTTCATGGCGGCGATCCCGCTGTCGGCGGTGATCGGCGCGCCGCTGTCGAGCCTGCTGCTGTACCTCGATGGCGGTTTCGGCCTGAAGGGCTGGCAATGGATATTCATTCTGGAAGCGATCCCCGCCATCATCCTGTCCGTCGTGGTGTATTTCTATCTGACCGAGAAGCCGGCGGACGCCAAGTGGCTCTCAACCGATGAGCGCAACTGGCTGGTCGGCCGGCAGGAGGACGAACTCGCCCATCGCGAATCCGTGCAGACCCACAATGTCTGGCAGGCGCTGACCAACCCCAAGGTGCTGGCGCTTGGGGTTGCCGGTATCTCGATCGCCTATTCCATCTATGGCCTTTCATACTTCCTGCCACAGGTGGTGAAGGCCTTCGGCGTGACCAACATGCAGACCGGACTGATCACCGCCATACCCTTCGCGGTCGGCACAATCGGCATGATCTGGTACGGCCGCCGGTCCGACCGGCTGCTGGAACGGCGCAGCCACACGGTGATCGCTCTTCTGTTGACCGGCCTTGGACTTGGCGCCGCCGCAGTGATCCCCGATCCTTACATTAAGATGGCCTGGCTGTGCCTGGCCGGCTTCGGCGCCTTCTCCGTGCTGCCAGCGTTCTGGGCGATGCCAACGGCGTTCCTGTCGGGCACGGCCGCGGCCGCCGGTATCGCCTTCATCAACTCCATCGCCAACATCGCCGGCTTCGTCGGCCCGATGATCATCGGGCGGATCAAGGATGCCACCGGCAGTTTCTCCGGCGGGTTCCTCGTGGTCGCGGGCGTCAGTGTCGTGGCGTCGGTGGTGATGCTGTGCATAGGCCACGAGAAAGAACTGGAACAGGTGCCGAACCCGAGACTGATCGTGGAAGACCTTCCCGGCGCTGTGCCGGTCGAGTAGCTAAGAACAGCACAGGGCAGCCAGGACATGCACACCGTTTTCGCCGCCGAACCCTTCACGCTGGCGGTGCCGGACGCGGTCCTGGCCGATCTGAAACAACGCCTGACCTACACCCGCCTGCCGGAATACGAACCGGCCGGGCCGCCCTGGCGCCACGGCACCAGCCTCGCCTATATGCGCGACGTGGTGGCGCATTGGTGCAACAGCTACGACTGGCGGAAATGGGAAGCCCGCATCAACGCCTTCCCCAACTACAAGACCCTCATCGACGGCCGCGCGGTGCATTTCATCCTCGAACGCGGTTCCGGCCCAGCGCCGATGCCGCTGGTGATTACCCATGGCTGGCCGGGGTCGGTGGTCGAGTTCTTGGATATCATCGAGAAACTTGCCCACCCAGAGCGCTTCGGCGGCTTGGTGTCGAATGCCTTCACCGTGGTCGCTCCGAGCCTGCCCGGCTATGGCTTTTCCGATCCGCCGGATGCACCGATCGGCCCGCGTGACATCGCGCCGATCTGGAGCAAGCTGATGGTCGATGTGCTGGGCTGCGAACGCTATGTGGCGCAGGGCGGCGACTGGGGATCGATGGTCACCTCCTGGCTGGCGCTGGATCATCCGCGCAACCTCTCTGCCATTCACCTGAATATGATCGGCTTCCGTCCCTTCATCGGCGAAAGCGATCCGCCGATGACCGAGGAAGAACGCGGCTGGGTAAAGGCCGCGCAACAGCGCCGGGACGGGGAAACGGCTTATCAACAGATCCAGGGCACCAAGCCGCAGACTTTGGCCTATGCACTGACAGACTCGCCGGCAGGGCTGGCAGCCTGGATTCTGGAGAAGTTTCACGGCTGGACCATTCCCGGCCAGGACGCGCCGCCACCATTCGACCTTGACCATCTGCTGACTAACATCATGCTGTATTGGATCGGCGGCAGCAACGCGGCGAGCTGGATCTACCGTTCGCTGGTAGACGGCAGTTCCTCCACGCTCCAGCCCGGCGAGTTCGTGCAGGTTCCCACGGGAGTGTTCCTATTCCCCAACGACATCGCCCATCCAGCGCCGGATAGCTGGGTGCGGAGGGCATTCAACGTACGGCACCGGCGCGACCACACGAGCGGCGGGCATTTCCCGGCGATGGAGAACGGCGATCTGCTGGTCGGGGATATGCGGGAGTTTTTCCGCGCCTATCGCTGAACCGAGCTAATGCGGCTTGAGCACCGAACCGTCGGTGAAGCGGCTGAAACGAAACGGTGTGGGATCAACGATCGGCGGATCGCCGGCAACCAGATCGGCCATCAGCCGGCCCGCGCCCGGCCCGATACCAAAGCCGTGGCCGGAAAAGCCGGTGGCGATGAAGAAGCCTGGCATCGCGTCCACGCCTGAGATCACCGGCACCGCGTCCGGCGTGACGTCGATCATGCCCGCCCAGCTTTCGGCGATCTTCATGCCAGCAAAGGCGGGAAAGGCGCTCGACAGGCTTTGGCGCGCTTCGTCCAGCAGACCGGCGGTGGGCGCGGGGTCCAGCACGCGGGTCTGTTCGAAGGGGGTTTCCTCATCCAGCGACCAGCTTCGCTTCATCCGCCACTCCTGCAGGAACTTGCCGTTAAGGCGCAGCCGCAAATCGCGCCAGTCGCTGCGGAAGGCGGGCAGGAAATCGTTGAACAGGCGGAAGCTATCGGGGACGATTTCGGAAATGCTAGCGTTGCGCCTGGCAATGGAATAACCGCCATCCAGGCGCTTGCGGAAGGCGAAGTCGGACGCGCCCATGGTCATTTCCGGCGGACCGGATAACGGTTCGGTGCGCATGACCGAGCTCAGCACCTTCAGCTGCGGCAGGTTGAGGCCGAGATTGCCGCAGAACAGCCGCGACCAGGCACCGCCAGCCAGCACGACGGCATCGCATTGAATGCGACCGCGCTCGGTGACCGCGGCGGAGATCCGGCCGCCCTTGGTCTCGATCCCGCGCACCGCGCAGTTGGTGAAGATGCCGACGCCCAGACGGCGCGCAGCCTCGGCGATCGCAGGGGCTGCCTGGGAGGGTTCGGCTCGGCCGTCGGTGGGGGTGTACATACCGCCGACGAACGGGCGCGCGGCGCCGGGTGCCACCGCAGCAAGCTCCGCGCCACGTAGCGCGCGGACGTCGATCTGGTAGGTGCGGGCTTCCTTGGCCCATGCCTCCTGGATGGCCATCTGCTGTTCGGTGTCGAACAAATAGATGATGCCGGCCTGTCTGAAGCCTGTTTCCCTTTCGGCAAGCACGTTCATGCCGCGCCAGAACCGCATGCTCTCAATGCTCAGCGGGATTTCGCGAGGATCGCGGCCGAGCGTCCGGCACCAGCCCCAATTGCGGCTGGATTGCTCGGCGCCGATCTGGCCCTTCTCGCACAGCGCAACGGAGTGGCCCTTTTGCGCCAAGAACAGCGCGGTGCAGACGCCGATGATGCCGCCGCCGACCACCACGACCGAGGCCTGCTGCGGCAGAATCACGTCGGAGGCGACTGCATCAACCGGTGGGGACATAGCGAAGACTCCGAACAGTAAAGGGATAGGCTAGCGCCGCATGGCGGCACCACCAAACACCCGGTACACTGCGCGGGCAGAGCATCGAAGGAACTCCCATGCAGCCGGACGTCGCCGCCGCCCTTGCCACCCGCCGCAGCGTTCGCGGTTTCACCAGCCAGCCAGTCGAACTCGGCGTGATCGAGGAGATCCTGGCGCTGGCGAGCCGGGCGCCGAGCATGACCAACACCCAGCCCTGGCGGGTGCACGTGCTAACCGGTGCGGCGCGAGACCGGCTGAGTGCGGAGGTCCTGGCGGCGCACGAGGCCGACCAGCATCCGCCGATTGAGTACCAATATTATCCGCAGGAGTGGAAGGAGCCGTATCTC
>CAINEA010000811.1 GCA_903847525.1 uncultured Acetobacteraceae bacterium
CTATTCGACCGAGGCCGTGATGGACACCATCATCCGCCGCATGCCCGACTATGTCCGCTACATCACGCCGCAATTCTCGCGCACCCAGATCAACTTCCAGCGCGTGCCGGTGGTCGATACGTCCGACCCGTTCATTGCCCGCGATATCCCAAGTGCCGATGAAAGCATGCTGGTGGTGCGGTTCAAGGACCCGCGCGGGATCGATTTTCCGTACCTGATGTCGATGTTGAAAGACAGTTTTATGTCGCGACCGAACACCATCGTTTGTCCCGGCGGCAAGATGGCGTTGGCCATGCAGCTGATTTTCACGCCGCTAATCTGGCAATTGCTCGACAAGAAGAAACGCGCGTTCTGAGTCCGCTGGGGGGAAGTCCATGAATGTGATGTCCGAGGCCCGAGATGCCGCCGATGCCGGCACGCTCGCCAATGCCTTGCGTGTGCTGGCGATCGATGCGGTCGAGGCGGCGAAATCCGGCCATCCGGGGATGCCAATGGGCATGGCGACGATCGCCGAGGTGCTATGGCGCGATCACCTGAAGCATAATCCGGCCGACCCGGCCTGGCCGGACCGGGACCGCTTCGTGCTGTCGAACGGGCACGGCTCGATGCTGCTGTACGGCCTGCTGCACCTGAGCGGCTACGACTTGCCGATCGAGGAATTGCGAAATTTCCGCCAACTGCGTGCGCGCACGCCCGGTCATCCGGAATTCGGCCTGACGCCCGGGGTAGAAACCACCACGGGTCCGCTCGGCCAGGGGCTCGCCAATGCCGTCGGCATGGCACTGGCGGAAAAGCTGATGGCGGCGGAATTCAATCGCCCTGGCCACAACATCGTCGACCATCGGACCTTCGTGTTCGCCGGCGATGGTTGCCTGATGGAGGGCGTCTCGCACGAGGCGTGCTCGCTGGCCGGCACGCTCGCCCTCGACAAGCTGGTAATGTTCTACGATGACAACGGCATTTCGATCGACGGGGACGTCGCGGACTGGTTCTCCGATGACACGCCGGGCCGGTTCGAGGCCTATGGCTGGCGGGTCATCCGCAACGTCGACGGACACGATCGCGCAGCGGTAGCGGCTGCCATTCACGAGGCATTGATGCCATGCCGCAAACCAACGCTGGTGTGCTGCCGCACAATCATTGGCTGGGGCTCACCGAGCAAGGCCGGCGATCATGAAGTGCATGGCGCGCCACTGGGCGCCGACGAGGCGGCGGCAACGCGCGCGGCGTTGGGATGGACGGAGCCGCCTTTTGTTATCCCGGCGCCGGTTTATGCCGCCTGGGAAGCGCGAACCGCCGGCGAACGCCGCCAGTTGGACTGGCAGAGGGACTTCATCGCCTATGAGGCGGGGTACCCGGAACATGCGCGTGAATTTAGCCGGCGCATGTCGGGGCGGCTACCGGATGATTTTGCAACCAACGCCGATCGCTGGCTGTTGGAAGCCGCGGAGCACACGTCCCCGGTAGCAACGCGCAAGGCGTCGCAGATGGCGATCGAGCAGCTGGCCGCGCTTCTGCCGGAACTGCTTGGCGGCTCGGCGGACCTTACCGGGTCCAACCTAACGAACTGGAAGGGTTGCAAAGATATCGGCCCGGGCAAGGCGGGCAACTACTTGCACTTCGGCGTGCGCGAATTCGGCATGGCCGCGATCATCAACGGCCTGACTCTGCATGGCGGTCATATCGCGTTTGGCGGCACGTTCCTGGTCTTTTCCGACTACGCCCGCAACGCACTGCGGTTGGCCGCGCTGATGCGCGTCCGCGCGATCTTCGTGCTGACGCATGACAGCATCGGCCTCGGCGAGGATGGCCCGACCCATCAACCGATCGAGCATGTGGCATCGCTGCGGCTGATCCCGCACATGGATGTCTGGCGCCCCTGCGATGTGCTGGAAACCGCGGTGGCCTGGCGCAGCGCGGTGGAACGCCAGGATGGCCCTACCTGCCTGGTCCTGTCGCGCCAGAACCTGCCGCAGCAGGGCAACGATCCGTCCCGCGCGGCGCTCGCGGCTCGCGGCGGCTATGTGCTGGCGGACGCGCGCAACGGCCGGGTGGATGTGGTGCTGATTGCCACGGGGTCGGAAGTGGCATTGGCGATGCAAGCGCGGTCGATGCTGGCGGATCGAGACGTGCATGCGCGCGTGGTCTCCATGCCGTCGACCACCGTGTTCGACTGTCAGGATGCGGCCTATCGCCGCGCGGTGCTGCCGGACGGCGTGCGCCGCGTGGCCGTGGAGGCCGGGGTCACCGGCCTCTGGCACAAATATGTCGGCACCGATGGTGCCGTGATCGGTATCGATCAGTTCGGCGAATCTGCCCCGGGCGGTGCCGTCTTTGCTCATTTCGGCTTCACGGCCGAGCGGATCGCAGATCAGGCGATGGCAGTTTCAGGTTCATAGCAGGGGACATAAACATGGCACTGGTTTCGATGCGGCAACTCCTGGACCATGCCGCGGAGCACGACTATGGGCTGGCGGCGTTCAACGTCAACAACATGGAGCAGATCCATGCCATCATGCAGGCGGCCGATGCCTGCAAAAGCCCGGTGATCCTGCAAGGTTCGGCCGGGGCGCGGAAATACGCCGGCGAAAACTTCCTCCGGCACCTGGTCGCCGCGGCGGTGGAAACCTGGCCGCATATTCCAGTGGTGATGCACCAGGATCATGGCGCCAGCCCCAGCGTGTGCGAGCAGGCGATGCGGCTCGGGTTCACCAGCGTTATGATGGACGGGTCGTTGCAGGAGGATATGAAGACCCCTGCGAGCTATGACTATAATGTGCAGGTAACGCAAAAGGTCGTGCAGATGGCACATGCGGCCGGCGTGTCTGTGGAGGGCGAGTTGGGCGTGCTCGGCTCGCTAGAATCTGGCATGGCGGCCGAGGAAGACGGTTCCGGGGCGGAAGGCAAGCTGACGCGCGACCAACTGCTCACCGATCCTGCGCAGGCCGCGGATTTCGTTCGCCGGACCGGGGTGGACGCATTGGCGATTGCCATCGGCACCAGCCACGGCGCCTATAAATTCTCCCGCAAGCCGACCGGCGACATACTGGCGATCGACCGGATCAAGGAGATCCATGCGCATATTCCCAATACCCACTTGGTGATGCATGGCTCTTCCTCGGTGCCGCAGGAATGGCTGGAAATCATTCGCGAGAATGGCGGCCAGATCAAGGAAACCTATGGCGTGCCAGTCGAGGAAATCCGCGAGGGCATTCGCCATGGCGTGCGCAAGGTGAACATCGACACCGATATTCGCCTGGTCATGACAGGGGCAATTCGGCGGCTGATGACGCGCAAGCCAGACGAATTCGATCCGAGGAAATTCCTTGCGGAAGCAACCGCCGCCGCGAGGCAGTTATGCCAGGATCGCTTCGAGGCATTCGGCTCCGCTGGGCAGGCAGACCGGATCACACCGATACCGCTGCAACGTATTGCCGAGATGTACTCGGCTAACGAATTAGCACAGATCGTGCACTAACGGTATGAAATCGCATCCCACTTTGATCGTTACCCAGTCGCGGTAGAGGTGGCTCGGTTTATCTGAACAGCGATTCGGTTCCGATGAGCGGAACGTCTGTCCTTTTGGGCTGCCGCGATCTGTGGCGGTGGGGTGAAGTGGGCGTGGTCGGGCGTCTGCCGGTCAAGCCTCGAATGCGGCCGTCTGGAATTGTAGAAGCCGAGATATCGACCGATTGAGGCACGGGAGTCGGAGACGGTATCAATTGCCCGGAGATAGACCTTCTGCAAACGGGAACTCGGGGTGCAGTTCGTCCATGCGGCGCGTGATCGCCAAATCGATCCGTGGGACCGGCCGCGGCAGGTGGTAGACGCTGCTTCGGCTGACTTTCAGCACCTTCGCCTGGCTGCTGATCGGTAGGTCGTGCGCGCGGTCAATCATCGCGTTGCGCTCAGCAGGACGGCTTGCTGAGCGCAACTGACAAAAAATCGCTCTCCGATCTTCGCATGCAGCGATTTCAGGTCGACCGGCGGCGCCGTGGCCGAACGTGCCTCCGATCCGAACACCCCGGCCGCTCCTTCCTGGAGCTGAGCCTTCCATTGCGTGATTTGGTTGGTGTGGACGTCAAACTGCTGGGCCAGATCGGCCTGGGTCTTGTCCCCCTTCAAGGCCAGCAAGGCCACCTTCGCCTTGAAATCAGGGGTGTGGTTCCGCCGCGGTTGCTTCGTCATTGTCGCTTCTGGTTAACAGCAATCTTCCTGCTGTCGGGCAAAAGCTCCACTTATCGGACTGTCCATATCCCCCGAGGCACGTCTCTCAGGCCGCGTAGTATCCGCCGTCAATGACGTGAGAGGCGCCGGTCATGAACGATGCCCTGTCCGAGCACATCCAGACCACCGCCTCGGCAATTTCCTCCGGCGTGCCTAGGCGATGCATCGGGACCTTGGTCATCAGTTGATCGTAGCGCTCGGCCATCGAGGGATCGGTCATCGGCGTCTTGATATATCCGGGATTCACGCAATTCACCCGAATGTTGTCCTGGGCATATTCCAGCGCGGCGGATTTCGTGACGCCCACCACGCCATGCTTGGCGGCGACGTAATTGCTGGCCGAATAGAGGCCGATCAATCCGGCGATCGAGGCCGTGTTGACGATAGCACCGCCACCCTGGGCCAGCATCTGCACGATTTCGTGCTTCATGCAGAGGAACACACCGGTTAGGTTGACCGCGAGCATCCCATCGAACGATTCCCGGCTCATCTCATGCGTGCGCTGTCCGGCGGGCCCTACATGGCGTGGCGAGATGCCGGCATTGTTGAACGCGCAATCAAGCCGGCCGAAGGCAGCCACGCTGCGCGCCACCATCGCCTGCACCTGGGCTTCGTCGGCCACGTCGGCGCCGATGGCGATTGCCTGGCCGCCACTCGAATTGATCATCGCCACCGTCTCCGCCGCGGCGGCCTCGGTCTGATCCGCCACCGCCACGCGTGCCCCCTCGCGCGCCATTGCGAGCGAGGTGGCGCGTCCGATGCCGGATCCACCGCCCGTGACGAGCGCGCTCTTGCCTGCCAGAATTCCGGCCATCGATTCCTCCAATTTTCAACCACCGAGGTTCGGTGGTCCTATTTCAACCGACGCACCGCGGATATTCGAAGGAACCGGCCGTTAGCGTGAACGGTAGCTTTCGCGTCCGTCCTCTGACAACCGGCTGGCGTCTCCGCCTTGGTGAAATGCGGGTCGGGTCCGGCTCAGCTCTTCAGCATCGGGCAGCCGCCCTCGATCATCGGCCGGAAGGCTTCGTCGATGGGGACAGTGCTGATCAGTTTCATTAGATCCCAGGTTTCCTTGGATTCCGACGGAGACTTTGCCTCCAGCAGGTAGATCGGATGAATCCCCCTTCCATCGGTGCGGATGATGCTCTTCCCGAAGATAGGGTCTTCCACCGGTATGGCGCGCATCTGATCAATCATGTCCCGCCCGCTTGCCTTCGCGCGCGGCACGCCGACGGCGGCGACGGTCTTTAGATAGTGGGTGACGGCGGAATATTGCCCGGCCTGGGCGGAATCCGGCATCGGCCGGTTGGGCATGCGGGCGGCGAAGCGACGGCCGAAATTGCGCGTACCGTCGTTGAGGTCCCAGTAATACGGCTCGGCCAGCCGCACGCCTTGGGCCGACTGCAGCCCGATCGCGAGGATGTCGTTGAGCAGCAGGCCGACGCCCACCACGCGCCGGCCGGATTTGATGAGGCCGAATTCGGCGGCCTGCTTGATGCAGTTCACCGCGTCCGAACCGCCGTTGGCTAGGCCGATCACTTTGGCGCCGCTGGCCTGCGCCTGCAGCAGGAAGGCGGAGAAATCGGTGGTGCCGGGGAATGGATGCGCTGCCTCGCCCAGCACCTTGCCGCCGCCGGCGCGCACCAGCTTCGACGCATCGTCGGCCAACGTGTGGCCGTAAGTATAATCCGCCGTGATGAAGTACCAAGTGTCCCCGCCATCCTTTAACGTGGCGGCCACCACGGCGTGCGGGATGCCCCAGGTGTCGTAGGCCCAGTGCAAATGGTTCGGGCCGCAGCGCGCGCCGGTTAGTGCCGAGGAAGCGGCGCCGGTGTAGATCGCCAGCTTGTCCTTGGCCTTGGCCATGTCGTTGATCGCGAAGGCGGCCGAGGACAGCGGCACATCGGTGATGAGGTCCACGCCCTTGTTGTCGTACCAATCGCCGGCGACGGCCAGCGCCACGTCCGGTTTTAACTGCAGGTCGGCCGCCAGCAGTTCCACCTTGATTTCCGGATGCGCCACAGCGAAATCCTCAACCGCCAACTGGGCGCCCATTACCGATCCAGCGCCGGTGATCGCGGAGTAGGTGCCTGTCATATCCGTCAATACACCGATGCGGATGGTGTTGTCGGCCGCCCGCGCGCGTCACCCGACGAGCGGGGTGGCGGCAATGGCGACGGCACCGCCGGCGATGACGGAACGGCGGCTGAGACGATGGGGCATTTTCCCTCCGGACGGATTTGCCACGATTTGCGGTCTTGATTCGAGCGGTATCCTCTCGTGGGGTGGTCGATCCGTCCACCCCACGCAGACGCTCGCCTGAGGCGCTTGGGCCTGGGCGCATACAGTGCGGATTGAAATGCAACGATACGATCCAGGCCGCCGGCATCGGCGCTACCGACCGTGGCTCGATCCCGCCGACTAAGGGTCCAGTGTGCCAGGAACCTGTGTGCCTGTATGATGCAGAACGGGCACTCGGCCCGCCAGTATTACCGTGAAGGATCGTCGCATGTGGCCCATTCGCTCCGCCCTGTTCGTTCCCGCGCATCGGCGTGATTGGGTGGGCAAGGCGATCCGTGTGTCGCCGGGCGCCGTGGTTCTGGACATCGAGGATTCCGTGCCGCCGCAGTTCAAGCCGCAGGCGATAGCGCTTCTGAAGGACGAGATCGCCGAACTGAAGGCCGCCGGCGTCGGCGCGTTCGTTCGTATTCAGCCGATATTCGACGGCACGGCGGCGGAGATCGAGGCAGCCGTGACCGACGGGCTGACAGCGATCGTGCCGCCGAAGGTGGCGAAGCCAGAGGAGATCCGTCACCTGGCAGATCTGCTCAGCTATTTCGAGGGACGGGCAGGGGTAGCGCACGGCAGCGTGGGCATCCTGCCGCTGCCGGAGACGGCCGAGGGGATGTTTGCCGCACGCGACCTGGCATCGGCGAGCGCGCGGGTGCGGGGTATCCACGGCGCGCTCAGCGGTCCGGTTTCAGGTGATTTCGCCCGTGCCTTCGGGTTCCGCGCGACAACCGAGGGACTGGAGCAGCTCTATCTCGGCTCCAAGCTTGTGTTGGATAGCCGTGCTGGCGGGGCGATGTATCCGATGGCGGGAATTTTCGGCACCCCGCAGGACGATCTTGCGGCGGTCGAGCGGTTGATCCGGCGCGCGCGCGATCTCGGCTACACGGGTGTGGCGGTGATGCATCCCACGCATGTGGCGGTGGCGAACGCAGTCTATCGCTCAACGGCGGAGGAGGTGGCGTATTACCAGGGGCTGCTGGCCGCGTTCGATGCGGCGGAAAAGGCCGGTCTGGGCGCGGTGAGCTACCAGGGGGCAATGGTGGATTATGCCATGCTGCCACTGGCAAAGGAGATACTGGCAGAGGCAGGCCGGAACAAATGAGCCGGACCGTGGGCGCCGCCGGCGCGACCGTTCCTGGCGGCCGGTCGTTGCCAGGCTGACATCAGGAGGCCACGGCCGTGGAAGCCACGCTGTCAATTGATGGCCCGCTTCTGGCGGCAGACGGCTCAACCCGTCCCAACGCGGCGTCGATTTGCTCAATGAGTTGGCCGGGGCGAAAGGGCTTCTGCAGCAGGCGTTCCAGCGCGACGTTGCCTTCCTGCTCCATGGCCAACTGGTGCGGGTTGGCATATCCGGACATGAAAATAATTGGCAGACCCGGCCGCACCCGCAAGGCTTCGCGCGCCAGGGTGGGCCCAGTCATCACGGGCATCGCGACATCCGTCAGCAGGACATCCACCTCGGGTGCGGTGCGCAGGAGTTCCAATGCGGCTTCCCCGTCCGCGGCCTCATGAACGCGATAGCCGAGCCCTTCCAGCAGCTCCGTGATGGCGTTGCGGACGGCAAGGTCGTCGTCGACCAGCAGGATCGTGGTATGGCCGTTGCTCGCGCTGGCCCTGCGCGGATTGGAATCACTCGTTACCGCAACGGCTTCCATGATTCCGGTGGCGCGAGGCAAGAAGACGCGCACGGTTGTGCCGACATCCTGCCGGCTCTCAATGCGTACGTCGCCGCCGAGTTGCTGGGTGGTGCCGAGGACCTGTGACAGTCCGAGGCCGGAACCGGAGCCTGGCGGCTTGGTGGTGAAAAAGGGCTCGAATACCTTGGCCAACACATCCATGGGCATGCCGTGGCCGGTGTCGTGGATGGCCAGGGTCACATAATCACCGGGAGGAGTCTGTGCCTCCCGGTTATCTGGAAGGATCGTCAGGTTGGCGGTTTCAATCTTCATCGTCCCGCCCGCCGGCATGGCATCGCGCGCGTTGATAATGAGGTTGAGGATCACGAGCTCGATCTGCGTCGGGTCTATCATTGCGTGGTGCAGGGCCGGATCGAGGTACTGCTCCAGGATGATATGATTGCCGAGGGCACTGCGCAGCAGCCCGTCCATGCTGGTGATGACGCCGTTCAGGTCCACCGGACGCGGGGACAGTTTTTGGCGGCGGGCGAAGGCCAGCAACTGCCCGATCAATAAGGCGCCTCGTTCGGCAGCGGTACGGATCGCTGCCAGCCGCGCGGTATTGCGCTCATCCGGTGCAAGGGTACTTTCGAGCAGGTTGACATTGCCCAGCACGATGGTCAGCAGATTGTTGAAATCATGTGCCACGCCACCGGTCAGCTGGCCGATGGCCTCGATGCGCTGGGACTGGTTCAGTGCGGCTTCCGCGCGTTCGCGTTCGGCAATCTGCTGACGCAGATCCGCATTCGCACGCTCTGCTTCCTCTTTCGCGTGCGCATATTCGTTGACCAAGCGTTCGTTTTCCCGAGCACGGCGGGCCAGCAGCAGTAACAGGCCAACCGTGCTGATCGCCGCGGCCGTGGCGCCAAGGGCGAAGAGAAGGGCCTGGCGGCGCCAGCCGGCGAGCGTTTCCTCAACATCGACGGAGACGTTCACCGCCAGTGGGAAGGCGCGCAAGGCGCGGATCGCAACCAGGCGCAGCGACCCGTCTACCGGCGAACGCATGAGGATGGAGCCGAACGATCCCTTGGACAGCACGTCCTTGAACGGGGGCAGGTCCGCGAAGCTGGTGCCCACGGCGGCATCGGCGACGGGGTAGCGGGTCAGCACCGTGCCATCCCGGTGGTGCAGCACGACGGCATCCTTGTCGTCGAGTTCCACCGAACGGAAAAAATCCTGGAAATAGGCCAGGTTGAGCAAGGCGATCGCGATGCCGTCGAAACCACCGTCCACGCTCGCGATCTGCCTTGTCAGCAACACCGTCCAGGACCGGTCGGCCAGGCGCAGCGGCTCGCTGATCCGCAATCCGGCATCGGGATGCGTGGCGTGGAAGGCCAGCGCCCGCCTGGCCGCTTCGCCCAGATCCCCGCTCGCCTCGGGCCTGGACGAGAAGATCACCGTTCCGGAGGCATCCGTCAGTGCGACGGCCGTCAGTTGGCGGATACCATTGGCGCGGCGGCGCAGCCGTGCCTCGATCGAACCTGTGTCGACGGGAGGCGTGCGGCGTGCGGTCTGTAGGATCTCGATGGCCGTGTTCAGGATGTAGTCCACGGTTTCCACCGCGCGTCCGGTCTGTTCGGCAAAGACCATGTCCAACCGCCTGAGCTGACGGTCGGTGTCGGCGATCGCGGCGGCGCGGAGGTTCAGCAGCTGGTGGGTCGTGGCGGCGGCTATCGCCAGCAACACGACCAGCGCTAGCGCGGTGAGCCCACGGCTGACCGTCAACCGGCTCGCAGCAGCGGCGCAGCGCATGCGGGTCTGCGACAGAAGGCTCATCGGCGCCCGATCATCCCTGACATATGGCCAAGAGGATGTATGGCCTAACGCACGCATTAGTAGCGTGGGATGTCTCGGTATCGCAAATATCGCGAATTGCTTGAGCGCGCGGAAAGGTGTCCAGCCAGCGAATAAGTGCGCAAAAATCATCGAGTGGTGGGGTATATCCATGAAATTGCGACATAAACTCGCAAACGAAGATTTTACCGGATGGGCGGTGGTCTGGACGGAAAGGGCTGAGTGGAGGATGCTCGCAGCGTAATTTCCAGCCGCTGAGCCTTGTAGGGGAACCGCAATCATGACGATCTCACGCCGTAATGTCTTGGCGGGAAGCGCGATCGCGCTGGCGCGTTCCGGGGTTGCCTTGTCCCCGGCTCAGGCGCAGGGAAACGCGCCCATCCGGATCGGGGAGATCAATAGTTACACCGCGATCCCGGCTTTCACCCTGCCGTACCGCAATGGCTGGCAACTGGCCGTGGAGCAGGTGAACGCCGCCGGCGGAGTGCTGGGCCGGCCGATTGAAGTGATCTCCCGCGACGACGCCGGCAAGCCGCAGGAGGCGATCCGCCTGGCCGGGGAATTGTTGGGAGAGCAGAAGGTGGATCTGCTGTCGGGCGGATACCTGTCGAACGTTGGGCTGGCGATCGCCGACTATGCGCTCGCGCAGAAGCGGCTGTTCGTTGCCAGTGAACCGCTGACCGACGCCTTGGTGTGGTCGGCCGGCAACCGCTACACATTCCGGTTGCGGCCCTCCACCTACATGCAGGCAGCAATGTTGGTGGAAGAGGCGCAGAAACTGCCGGCGAAAACCTGGGTGACGGTGGCGCCGAACTACGAATATGGCCAATCCGCGGTGAAATGGTTCAAGCAGTTGCTGCTGGCCAAGCGGCCTGATGTGACATTCATCGGCGAGCAATGGCCGGCTCTGGGGAAGATCGATGCCGGTGCGACGGTGCAAGCACTGGCGCAGGCCAAGCCCGATGCCATCCTGAATATCACGTTCGGGGCGGACCTGACCCAGTTCGTTCGCGCGGGTAATACCGCTGGGCTGTTCGAGGGGCGCGCGGTGGTTTCCATGCTGACCGGGGAGCCTGAATATCTGGAGCCGCTGGACGACGAAACGCCCACGGGCTGGATCGTTACCGGCTATCCCCGTGATACGCTGAACACGAAGGCGAATACCGATTTCGTAACCGCTTACCGGGCCCGGTTCAACGCCGCTCCGATGATGGGTTCGGTCGTGGGTTACGCGATGATCCGGGCGATCGTCGCGGGGATCGCCAAGACCGGCAGCGTGGACACCGAGAAGATGGTGGATGGCTTCAAGGACGCCGCGTTCGACACGCCGTTCGGTCCGGCCTATTTCCGCGCGATCGATCACCAGTCCACGCTGGGTACCTTCGTCGGGCGAACAGGGACGAAGGCCGGCTCGCACGGTACGCATGGCGAAATGGTGGACTGGCACTACGCTGACGGGGCGAACTACCTGCCCGACGATGCCACCGTGCGAAAGCTGCGCCCGGCTGCCGACTGATCTGTGGATTTCGTTTTTGTCCAACTGCTGACGGGGCTGAGTTCCGCCGCCGCGTTGTTTTTGGTTGCATCCGGGCTCACGATCATCTTTGGCGTCACCCGGGTGGTGAATTTCGCCCATGGCAGCCTGTGCATGCTCGGCGCCTATATCGGCTGGAGCGTGCTGCGGCTGCTGCCGCGAGATCCCTCCGGGTTTGTGTTTGGCGTGCTGCTTGCCGCGGCCGCCACGGGGGCGATTGGGCTTGCGATCGAAATCGGCTTGCTCCGCCGGGTCTATCGGGCGCCGGAACTGTTGCAATTGCTGCTGACGTTCGCGGTGCTGCTGATCCTGCAGGATGTTACCCAAATGGTTTGGGGGGCGGCGGACCTCACGCTGCCGCGCCCGCTTTGGCTGCGCGCCTTCGTGCGCATCGGTGACGCACGGATCGCCCGGTATGATTTGTACCCGATCGCCATCGGACCTCTGGTGCTGGGGCTGCTGTGGCTTCTGATGCGGCGTACGCGGTTCGGCATGCTGGTGCGGGCGGCGACGGAAAACCGGCAGATGGTGGCCGCCCTTGGAGTGAACGAGAAAATCCTGTTTTCCGCCGTGTTCGCCTTGGGCGCGGCGCTGGCGGGCTTGGGTGGGGCGCTGTCCCTGCCGGGGGGCTCGGCCAATCTGCAGATTGATCTGTCCGTTGTCGTGGAAGCTTTCGTGGTGGTGGTGGTCGGTGGCATGGGCAGCCTGCCCGGGGCATTCCTGGCGTCCGTGTTGATCGGCGTGTTGCAGGCCTTCGGGATCGTGCTGCTGCCGAAGATCACGCTGGTGCTGGTCTTCTCGGTGATGGCCTTGGTGCTGGCGATCCGCCCCCAGGGCCTGTTCGGCCGGCGGGCGGCCAGCGCGGCGCCGGCGGAGGTTTTCACCCTCATCCGCCCGGCTTCGGCAGCCGTGAAATGGTTCGGCCTCGCCGCGCTGATCGTGGCCGCCGTGGCGCCGTTTTTCGTGGGACCCTACTGGGTCAGCGTGCTGACGGAGGCAGCGATCTCGGTGCTGTTCGCGGCCAGCCTGCATTTCGCGATGGGGCCGGGAGGCATGCCGAGTTTCGGTCATGCCGCCTGGTTCGGCATCGGCGCTTACGCGGCCGGGCTCGGCCTGCGCATCTTCGCCCTGCCGATGGAGGCCGGCATGGCGCTGGCGCCGCTGGCGGCCGGGCTGGTGGCGGCCCTGTTCGCGGCGTGTGTCGTGCGGCTGTCCGGCGTGTATCTGGCGATGCTGACATTGGCGCTCGCGCAGATCGTCTGGGCCGGGGCATCGCAGTTGGTGGACCTTACCGGCGGCGACAACGGCATCCTGGGGGTGCGGCCGGCAGCCTGGGCAACCAACCCCAAGGTCTTCTACTGGCTGGCGCTGGCATTGTGCGTCGGCGCGGCGCTCGTGCTGCGCGGCGTGCTGTTCGCACCCTTCGGCTATGCATTGCGCGCGGCGCGCGACAGGCCGCTGCGGGCGGAGGCGATCGGCCTGGACGCGGTGCGGCTGCGCCTTGTCGCGTTGACCATCTCCGGCGCCGCGGCGGGACTGTCGGGCGGGGTATTCGCCTATGCCAAGGGCAGCGTGTTCCCAACCTATATCGCCGTTGGAAAATCGGTGGACGCGCTGCTGATGGTGCTGCTGGGCGGCGTGCAGACCATGGCCGGGCCGATCGTCGGCGCGATCGCGTACACCGGCCTGTTCGACGCGCTGTTGCTGGCCACCGATTTCTGGCGCCTGGCGCTCGGGCTGCTGATCGTCGTCCTGGTGCTGGTGTTTCCATCCGGAATCGCGGGCATGGCGGGAAGGCTGCGATGACCCTGTTGGCGGTGGAGGGACTGCGCAAGAGCTTCGATGGCGTGCACGCCGTGGCCGGCGTGTCGTTTCGCCTGCAAGCGGGGGAGATGCTGGCGCTGATCGGCCCGAACGGCGCCGGCAAATCCACCTGCTTCAACCTGCTGAACGGCCAGCTTCGCCCCGATGCCGGCCGCGTGCTGCTCGACGGCACGGACATCACCGGCCGGCAGCCGAGGCAGATCTGGCGGCTGGGGGTAGGCCGCAGCTTCCAGGTCGCCTCCGTATTCGCTTCCATGACGGTGATCGAGAACTTGCAGACCGCGCTGATCGCCCAGGCAGGGCAGGTGTTCCGCTTCGGCCGCCCGGCCGACGGATATTTCCGGGCGGAGGCAGCCGCGCTGTTGCGCCTCGTTGGCATGGCGGAACAGGGCGGCCAGGCCGCGGGCGTGCTCGCCTATGGCGACGTCAAACGGCTGGAATTGGCCCTGGCGCTGGCGAACGATCCCCGGTTGCTGCTGATGGACGAGCCCACCGCGGGAATGGCCCCGGCCGAGCGCGGCGCGCTGATGGCGCTGGTGCGCAGGATCGCGCGGGAGCGCGGCACGGCGGTGCTGTTCACCGAGCACGACATGGAGATCGTCTTTTCCAGTGCCGACCGGATCCTGGTGATGGATCGCGGCCGTCTTATCGCCGAAGGCGATGCCGCCTCGGTGCGCGCGGACCCCCGCGTGCGGGCGGTCTATCTGGGCGAGCCCTGAAGCGGGGCCACGCTCTCCCATATTTGGAACACGAACCCGCCTGTCAGGCATCCACCCGAAAATCCGGAGATCGGAGTCTATCCGACGTCTCAGAACGCGTGTTGTGATCCTATTTACCGAAATCCGAGCCAGGTCCAAATTCCGACACGCCCTTTGCCACGCCCGCCGCCCATCCCCATCGCGCCCAGTCCCGTCGCGCCCAGTCCCGTCGCGCCCAGTCCCGTCGTGCCCAGTCCCGTCGTGCCCAGTCCCGTCGCGCCCAGTCCCGTCGTGCCCAGTCCCGTCGTGCCCAGTCCCGTCGTGCCCAGCTTCATCGCGCCCAATCCCGTTGAACCTAGTCCCGTCGCGCGAGATCGGCTCACCGCCAAATGCCGTCATCGCGAGCCCCGCTTGGGGCGTGGCGATCCAGTCCGCTGCGGGGACGCCCCTGGATACCTCCGGAAAACTGGAATCTATCCACCGTCTCAGAACGCGTGTCGCGAGCATATTCCACTTAATCCGAGACAAATCTAAATCTCCGCGCGCCTCCATCGCCACCACGTCTCCCTCCTCCTCGTGGGGAGGGCCGGGGTGGGGGGGAACGGGCACAGCGCCAGTTGGGGCAGCCAGCAGAAGCCCCGCGTGGGGACCACCGGCAC
>CAINEA010000812.1 GCA_903847525.1 uncultured Acetobacteraceae bacterium
CATCTTTCGACTTCTTGGCAGGTTTGGTCTTCTGATTCAGCGACGATAAATCCATTTTCCCAATGATATTGGGCTGATCAATTTTTATTTGATCAATTTGAGTCACATATTCATTTGTGTTTTCAAAATCAATGATTTCTTCAATCAAAGGTTTTTCTTCAACAGGAGCGGGGGGCTCAATTTTGGCAACCGGTTCAACCACTTCAACCGGAGGAGCAACCACTTCAACCGGAGGTTTTGCAGGAGCCTTGGGGGTTAAGTCAATTTTCCCAAGCACTTTTGGGCCAAGAGGTTTTTCGATTTCAATTTTTTCAATCTGAGGAGCAGGCTTATGTGCTTTTTCAATAACAGTACTTTTAATACTGAGTTCGTGCTGTTCCGGCTCAATTTTGATTTCTTTTGGCTCCTCATGCTTGTCAGAAATCGAAATAGTTTCGTGAGGAACATCGATTAGGAGTTTACCTGCGGATTCTTTTACCGTTTTTTCTGATTGATATTCCTTTGCAATCAGCGCATAGGGTTCCGAAGTAATCTTCGTTTTGGGCTGGCTGGCTCATGCCGAGTTCCTTTGCATGGCACCCCGGGAGGGCGCGGGACGGGACAGCAGGTCGATCAGCGTGCGCAGGCTTGCCAGATTATGCACGGGGCGGAATTCGTCCACATGCGGCAGCATCGCACGGATGCCCTGAGACTTTGGCTCAAAGCCGGACCAGCGCAACAGCGGGTTCAGCCATATCAGCCTTGTGCAGGAGCGGTGCAGGCGGTCCATGTTCTCGGCGAGGCCATGCGCGCCGTCGCGGTCGAGGCCGTCGGTAATCAGCAGCACGACCGCACCCTGGCCGAGCACGCGGCGGGACCAGGATCGGTTGAACTGCTCCAGCGCCTCGCCGATGCGGGTGCCGCCGGACCAGTCGGGGACCACGTGGGAGACCATCTGGAAGGACACTTCCGGGTCCCGGTGACGCAACTGGCGGCTAATATTGGAAAGCCTAGTGCCGAACAGGAAAATATGAACGCGGTCGCGCTCATTGGCGACCGCATGCAGAAAGTGCAGCAAAATCTGGGCGTAGCGGGACATAGAGCCGGAAATATCGCAGAGCACGACCAGGGGTGGTGGCCTGGTGATCTGGCGGGTGCGGGCGATGTCGAAAATCTCGCCGCCTTGGCGCAGGCTGTCGCGGATGGTGCGGCGCAGATCGGTGGCGGGACCGGTCGCATCGGGTCGCATGCGCCGGGTGCGGCGCAGATCGAGCGGCAGTTGCAGACGCTTTATCTCCCGCTTGGCGGCGTTGATCTCCGCCGCGCTCATGGCTTCAAAATCCATGGCTTGCAGGCGTTCGCGCTCACTGACCGTGAGCACGGCGTCGATATGCGGCGGTTCGTCCTTCGGCTTGGATGGCGGCGGGCGCTTAGAGGCCATCGCTTCGGCGACGCGGCGCGCGGCCGGCGGCGGTCGGTCGATCTGCTTTTCCTTTTGCGCCTCCATCAACGCCATCGCGGCGGCCTGTTCCGCCGCGGCGGGATCACGCCAGAACAGGGCGAAGGCCTGGTCGAACACATCCTGGTGCTCGTGACGGTGGATCATGGCGGTGCGCAAGGCGGTGCGGGCCTCGGCCTTGTTGCCGATGTCGATCAGCGAGGCGGCCTGCTGGGCAGCGAGGGTTTCGGACGGACCGACCGGCAGGCCGGCGCGGCGCAGCAGGCGGGCGAAATGCATGATGTTGGCGCCCAGTCTGCCAACTTCCAGCTTGGCGTCGTCCGGTGCGCGGTCCTGGTCGGGCGCCAACGCAATCATGGGATCGCGATCATGTTGCCTCGATGGCCTCGCCAACCATGCGCGCTGCCTCGGCGCCTCTGATTTTGGCGATATCATCCTGATATTTAAGCAATACACCGAGTGTTTCGTCGACCGCGCCGGGGGCGAGCTCGGTCTTGTTCAGGTAAGTGAGCGCATTAGCCCAGTCGATGGTTTCGGCCACGCCAGGAAGCTTGAACAGATCGGCGCCGCGCAGTTTCTGTACGAAGGCGACGACCTGGCCGGAGAGCTGGGCGGGGACGGCGGGGGCCTTGACCGAGAGGATGGCGCGCTCGCGGGCGGCATCGGGGTAGTCGACCCAGTGATACAGGCAGCGCCGGCGGATGGCGTCGTGGACCTCGCGGGTGCGGTTGGAGGTCAGCACGACAACCGGAACAGTCTTGGCCTTCACCGTGCCGAATTCGGGCACGGTGATCTGGAAATCGGCCAGCAATTCCAGCAGGAACGCTTCGAACGGCTCATCGGCGCGGTCGAGTTCGTCGATCAGCAGGACCGCCGGTGGCAGATCGGGGTCGATGGCCGACAGCAACGGGCGGGCCTGGAGAAACTCGCGGGTGTAGATGCTGTTGGACAGTTCGCTGCGGTCAGTAACGCCCCCGGCCTCGGCGAGGCGGATCGCCATAAGCTGACGGGCGTGGTCCCACTCATAGGCGGCAGCGGAGAGGTCCATACCGTCATAGCATTGCAGGCGGACGAGGCGGCGGCCGAGACCGGCGGCGAGAACCTTGGCGATCTCGGTCTTGCCGGTGCCGGGTTCGCCTTCGAGGAACAGCGGCCTTCCCATCGACAAAGCCAGGTGCACGGTGGTGGCGAGATCGTGGTCGGCGATGTAGCCCTGGGCCGCCAGCAGGGCGGCGGTGTCGGCGACGGTTTTGGGGAGGGACACTTAGAAGAAGCCCCGGACCAAGGACAGGATGACGACCACGGCGACGACGATGCCGGCCCAGGCGATCGGCGGCAGGCCAAGTATTTCGCGCGGCACCAGGGCCGTGATCGGCAGCGATGGCACCGGCTTGAGGTCGCTATCGGGGACGTTGGTGATCGTGGAGGCTTCAGCTTGGGCTTCGGCCGGCTTGGGGGTCAGCGCGGCGGTGAAGCGGTCGAAGAACTGGTCCGACATCTGCTTGGCGGTGGCGTCGATCAGCCGCGCGCCGAGCTGGGCGATCTTGCCGCCGACCTGGGCCTTCACGTCGTAGGTCAACAGCGTCGCCTCGCCATCATCGGCGAGTCTTACCTGCGCGCCGCCCTTGGCGAATCCCGCGACGCCGCCCTGGCCTTCGCCGGTGATGGTGTAGCCGTTCGGCGGATCGATGTCCGACAGCGTGACCTTGCCGGTAAATTTGGCGGTGATTGGACCGATCTTGAGCCCGGCGGAGGCCTTCAAATCGTTCTCGCCGACTTTCTCCAGACTGTCACAGCCGGGGATGCAGGCCTTCAGCACCTCTGGGTCGTTGAGGGCTTCCCACACTTTCTGCCGCGGCGCTGGAATGCGCCGCTCGCCTGACATATCCATTTTTGGCGAACTCCCGGTTGCGCGATCGGGACGTTACTTGCAGGGTCTGAGCCATGCAACCGAATGAACCTCCAGAAAGGGCCGTAATGCGTCTTGGACATGCCTCAGGCTTATTACGCGTGTTGTTTGCATGTCTTGTCCTTGTGACTCCTGTAGGCGCCGAGGCAGCATCGCAAGGTGGACCGGTGCCAAGCCCGATCTGGGGGCTGCCGTTCCTGGGAATGCTGCTGTCGATCGCGCTGTTTCCCATCATGGCGCCGCGGTTCTGGCATAAATGGATGGGGCTGGTGGCGCTGTTCTGGAGCGTCGATCTGCTGTTGCCGATGGTATTTTCGTCGGGTTTCGGTGCGGCCGTGTTTGCGGTCTGGCACGCGGCCTGGACGGAGTTCTTTCCGTTCGTGCTGCTGCTGCTGGCGCTGTTTACCGCCGGAGGCGGGATTTTGGTTCGCGGCGGTCCGTCCGGGACGCCCTTCGGCAATACGTCCGTGCTGGCGCTGGGGACGGTTCTGGCGGGGCTGATGGGGACGACGGGGGCAGCGATGGTGCTGATCCATCCGATGCTGCGGGCCAATGCACACCGGACCCGCAAGCTGCATATCGTGATCTTCTTTATCATCCTTGTGGCGAATGTCGGAGGCGCCACCACGCCGCTTGGCGATCCGCCGCTGTATATCGGCTTCCTGAACGGGGTGCCGTTCTTTTGGCCGCTGAAGTCGCTGCTGGAGCCGATGCTGCTGGTTGCCTGTCCGCTGCTGCTGATCTTCTATTTCATCGACAGGTATTTCGCTGCCAGGGAGGCAAAGAAGCCGGCGCCGCCGGAGAAATTCCGGCTGCGTGGGCAATTCAACATCGGGCTGATCCTGGTGGTGGTGCTGACGGTGCTGGTGCAGGGCATCTGGCAACCCGGCAATGTATCTTTGCTTGGCCAGGAGATCGGCATCGAGCGACTGGTGGCGATGGCCGTGTTTTTGGCGGTGACAATCGTCTCGGTGGTGTTTACGCCATTGTCGGTGCGAAAAGGGAACGACTTTAACTGGCATCCGATGAAAGAGGTAGCGATGCTGTTTGCCGCGCTGTTCCTGACGATCGGGCCGGTGATGGCGATGTTGGATGCGGGGATGAACGGGCCGATGTCGTTCCTGCTTCGGCTGACCCAGACCGCGCAGGGCGATTTGCATCCGATCGCGGTGTTCTGGCTGGCCGGTTTGTTGTCGGCGTTCCTGGATAACGCGCCGACCTATCTGGTGTTCTTCCACCTGGCCGGCGGCGATGCGGCGGAGCTGACCGGGCCACTTAATCCGGTGCTGACCGCGATTTCGGCCGGGGCGGTTTTCTTCGGGGCACTGACCTATATCGGCAACGCGCCGAACATGATGATCCGCTCGATCGCGTCGCATCGCGGGGTGAAGATGCCGGGGTTCTTTGTCTATCTAGCACTGGCCGGGGCTCTGCTGATGCCGGTGTTTGCACTGGTGAGCGTCTATTATATGCGCTGAGAGATGGCGTCGGGGGCTGCAACCGGCAGCTTTCTCGGCTATGGGCTGTTCAGTCCTCGATACGGAGCCACCGCCATGACCTATCTGATCGCAGCCGATCTTCCCCACGCACCGGCCGGGGAGCGTTTCCGTGCGCTGCTGTCGCGCCCGGGCATTATGCGTATGCCCGGAGCCCATAACGGCATGGCCGGATTGCAGGCGAAGAACGCCGGCTTCGAGGCCCTTTACCTGTCGGGCGCGGCGATGACCGCGTCGATGGGCATTCCCGACCTGGGCATGATCACGGTGGACGAGGTTGCGTTCTTCGTGCGCCAGATCACCCGGGCGACAGGCCTGCCGCTGCTGGTGGACGGCGATACCGGCTATGGTGAGGCGCTGAACGTGATGCACATGGTGCGCACATTCGAGGATGCCGGCGCCGGCGCGGTGCA
>CAINEA010000813.1 GCA_903847525.1 uncultured Acetobacteraceae bacterium
CGGGCGATGCTGCGCGGCGGTTCGCGCAGCTTTTCGGCGGCGTCGCATTTACTACCAAAATCCGTGCGTGACCCCGCGATCGCGCTTTACGCGTTTTGCCGGCTGGCGGATGATGCGATCGATCTCGGAGGTGGCAATGGAAATGCCGTGGCTATGCTGCAGCAACGGCTGGAACTGGCTTACGCGGGGCAGCCGTCCGAATGTGCCGCGGATCGGGCGCTGGCGGATGTGGTTCAACGATTTGCCATCCCGCGCGCGTTGCCCGAAGCCTTGCTGGAAGGCTTTGCCTGGGATGCGGCCGGCCGGCGATACCATGACCTATCCGACCTGACTGCCTACGCCGTCCGCGTGGCCGGTACGGTGGGTGGCATGATGGCGGTGATCATGGGTGCGCGGACGCCAAACTCCATTGCGCGTGCGTGTGATCTGGGTGTGGCCATGCAGTTTTCCAACATCGCCCGCGATGTGGGGGAGGATGCGCGCGCTGGCCGCCTGTATTTGCCGTTGCAATGGCTCAGCGAAGCCGGGATCGATCCGGACGCCTGGCTCGCGCGGCCGGTGTTCAGCGCAGAATTGGGCGGGGTTGTGCAACGTCTGCTGGAACATGCCGACATGCTGTATGCACGGGCGGACGCGGGCATACGCCAACTGCCGCTCTCGTGCCGGCCGGGCATCGGCGCAGCGCGCGCCCTGTATGCCGAGATTGGCAACGAGGTCGCGCGACGAGGTTGTAATTCGGTTTCGCTGCGCGCCGTTGTGCCCGCTCGGCGCAAGGCCTGGACGCTGACATGTGGCTTAGCCGCGCTGGTTCAGGCCGGTCATGCGGTTTCGGTCCCGCCGTTGGAAGAAGCGCTGTTTTTGGTCGATGCCGTTGCCGCGATGCCAGCCTGGCCGGCAGCGAACACTCGACGCACCTCGCCGCCGCTACATGCGGAAGGTCGTCTTGTGTGGTTGATCGACCTATTCGCTGATTTGGAACGGCGGGAACTGATGCGGCAAAATTCGCCATAAAAACATCTTCACGCGATCCAAGGGACCCTCCACCCCGCAAAACAAGGCGTTCCCTTGACCTTGTTTAGTGGCCTCTTGGGCAGAGGGCCATGACCAATCCGATGAACGGCTAAGTCTGTTCAGACTCAGTTCCAAGGAACCAGTGATTGGATTGAGGGGACGAGTCCTCTCAGGGGTGCAGGGTAGAGTGTGGCGCGGATACGCGCGTCCGACTTGCTGACAGCCCGTCAGTTCCCCGTAACGGGCATGGTTTGTTCCATCGTCAGCGCCGCGGCGGTGGTCAGTTTGGGGCCGATCATCCGGGCCGGGATCCCGACGGCGGTGCTGAAGGGGTCGACCGAGCTCAGCACCACGCTACCGGCGCCGATCTTGGCGCCTTCACCGACTTCGATGTTGCCGAGCACCGTGGAGCCGGCGCCGAGCAGCACGCCGCGGCGGATTTTCGGGTGGCGGTCGCCGCATTCCTTGCCGGTGCCGCCGAGGGTGACGCTTTGCAGGATGGAGACGTCGTCTTCCACCACGGCCGTTTCGCCAACCACCAATGCGGTGGCATGGTCGATTAGGATGCCACGGCCCATGCGGGCAGCAGGGTGAATATCGACGCCGAATTCCTCGGAAATACGGCTTTGCAGGTGCCGCGCCAGATGGATCTTGTCCATCTGCCAAAGGCGGTGGCTGACCCGGTAGGCCTGAAGCGCCTGATATCCCTTGAAATACAGCATCGGCGTCAGCAGGTCCGGGCAGGCGGGGTCGCGGTCACGGATCGCGGCCAGATCGTAGGCGGCGGCGTCGATGATCGCCGGTTCCTCGTCCAGCACGTCGCGGATCAGGTCCGACAGCACCCAGGCGTCCAGCGCAGGAACCGCAAGACGACGGGACAGGACGGCTGTCAGGGCTTCGGCGAAGCAGTCATGACGCAGGATCTGCTCGTCGATCAGTCGCGCGAGCACCGGCTCGCGCGCAGCAATACCGGCGGCTTCGTGGCGCATGGTGGCCCAAACGGTCCCGACCAAGGGCGAAAGCTCCCGTTCCGGTGTGCAAAGTACCAGTCTGTGCTGACGCATGAGTGGACGCGCTCCCTTCAGGAAGGAATTCGTTGGCGAGAACATGGGGCGGCGGCGCGCGCCACGCAACCGCCACATTGTGACGGTTGCTATGCGCCTGGTCTGTTGCCGGCTGTCAGGCGGCGGCTTTGGCCTTGGCCGCCTCGATCGCTTGCCAGATCACTTCCGGCGTGGCCGGCATGTCGATATGGCGGATGCCATATTCGGATAGCGCATCCACCAGGGCGTTCATCACCGCCGGCAGAGCTCCCGCGCAGCCGGCCTCGCCGCAGCCCTTCGCGCCGAGCAGGTTGGTGGTGGCGGGCACGTTGTGGCTGTCGAAGGCGATCCACGGCAGGTCGTCGGCCCGCGGCATGGCATAGTCCATGTAGGACCCGGTAATGATCTGGCCATCCTCGTCATAGACCACGCGTTCACGCAGCGCCTGGCCGATTCCTTGGGCGATGCCGCCATGCGCCTGGCCCTCGACGAGCATGGGGTTAATCACCACGCCAAAATCGTTGACCATGGCGTAGCGCACCACATCGACCTCGCCAGTGTCGGGGTCCACTTCCACCTCGGCGATATGGCAACCGTTCGGATAGGCCCAGGGAGATCCCTTGAAGATGTGGGCGACGTCCAGCGTGGTGGGCACATCGGCGGGCAGGGCGATACCTTCGCGCAGCTTGGCGGCCAGTTCCATGATGCCGATGCCGCGATCGGTGCCGGCGATGGTGAAGCGACCGGTGGAGAACTCGATATCGGCCACCGCGGCCTCCAGCACGTGGGCGGCAATCTTGCGGCCGGTTTCAATGCAGATCTGGCTGGCTTCGATGATCGCGGCGCCGGAGGTCATGATGGATTTGGAGCCGCCGGTGCCCCCGCCGGCGATCAGTTCGTCGCTGTCGCCCTGCAGCAGCCGGATCTTGTCGAACGTCACGCCGAGCTCGCGGGCGAGCACCTGAGCGAACGGCGTGGCGTGGCCCTGGCCGTAATCCAGCGTGCCCGTGATGATGGTGACATCGCCGTTCGGCTCGAACCGGATGCCGCCCATTTCGTTCGACGGGGCTGCGGTGACTTCCAGATATTGGCCGATGCCGTGGCCACGCAGCTTGCCCCGTTTGCGGCTGTCGATCTTGCGCGCGGCGAAATTGTCCCAATCGGCCAGGGCCAGCGCCTTGTCGAAAAGTCCCGGAAAATCGCCGCTATCGTATTCGTTGCGGGTGGGCGTGGGATAGGGCATCTGGTCCGGACGGATGTGGTTGCGCCGGCGCAGTTCCACCTTGTCGATCCCCATCTCCAGGGCGGCGAGGTCGATCAGCCGCTCCATGTAGTAGTTCGCTTCCGGCCGGCCGGCGCCGCGATAGGCCCCGACGGGGGTGGTGTTGGTGAACACGACCTTGGTGGCGATGTCGATCAGCGGCGTGCGGTAGACGCTGATGGAGTTCTTCACCACGTTCTGCGTCGGCGGGATGATCGTGCCGTTGGAGAGATAGGCGCCGATATTGCCGTAGCCGGTGGTGCGTAGCGCGAGGAATTTGCCTTCCGCGTCCAGCGCCAGTTCCAGCGTCATCTCGTGGTCGCGGCCGTGGCTGTCGGACAGGAAACTGTCGGAGCGTTCATCGGTCCATTTGACCGGACTGCCGAGTTGGCGGGCGGCGAACAGGGCGGCGATATATTCGGGGTAGCAGGACGACTTCATCCCGAAGGATCCGCCGACATTGCCGATCAGCACTCGTACCTGTTCGCGTTCGACCTTCAATATGGAGCGCAGGAGGTCACGCATGCCGAAGGCGCTCTGGCAGCCCAGCCGAAGCACGTAGCGGCCGTCCTCGAAATCGGCCAGCGCCGAGCGCGGCTCCATCGCGGCGACCACGATCCGGTTATTGCGCGGGCTGATTTTGGTGACGTGGGCGGCCGTGGCAAACGCCTTTTCCACGTCTTCCGTCTGGCCGTAATGGAAATCGAGAATGACGTTGTCAGCCACGGTCTCATGCACCAGCGGCGCGCCGGCGGAGGCTCCCGTTTTGGCGTCGGTGACCGCCGGCAGGGTATCAATGTCGATAAACACCAGTTCTGCCGCGTCCTTGGCCTGCTTGGCGGTTTCCGCGACAACGAAGGCCACGGGGTCGCCGACATAGCGGACCTTGTCCTGCGTCAGGACCGGCTGGTCCGGCTTGTTCATGTCCGACCCGTCGCGGTTCTTCGCGCTCATGCCCTTCGGCATCAAGCCGACGCCGCCGGCAGAGAGGTCCGCGCCGGTGTAGATGGCGAGCACGCCGGGCATGGCGCGCGCATCCTCGGTGTTGATGCCCAGGATCCGCCCATGCGCGATGCGGGAGCGGACGATCACGCCGTAGGCCTGGCCGGGCAGATTGATGTCGTCGGAGTAGCGGCCGCGGCCTTGCAGCAAGGTGGGGTCTTCCTTGCGGGGGACGGGCTGGCCGACGGCGAATTTCATCTGGAATGGATCGATCGCGTCAAATGGAGCGTTCATGGCCTGCCTCTTTCTGCATCCGAAAATCCATAATCCATGCCCGCGCCCAGGGTTGCGCGCCCGCCGGTGCCGTCGGGGCCGGGGTGGCGCATAGGTGTAGGCTTGGACGTTGAAGCAAACATGGCGCGTCCGCCGCGGCGCGGCAAGGTGACCCGCCGTGGCGCGGTAAGGCAGCAGTGCGACCGCGATACCGTTGGGCGGCGATGCTACGGCCGGGCTTCCAGGATCATGTTGAACGGGGTTTCGGTGGCGCGGCGAACGCGGGTGAAGCCGCCCAATCCTATCGTGTCCTTCAGCCGGGCGAATCCGGCCTGGGCACCGAACTCGGCACTGACCGGTTGATCGAGTGAGATCGGCACGCAGATCATCGTCGATGCCGCGTAGTACAGCCGTCCAATCGGGTTGAGATTGTCTTCAAGCCGGTCTCCGGCCATCGGCTCCACCACCATCCAGGATCCGTCCGGCTTCAACGGCTGGCGGACATGCCGGGCCGCCCCCAAGGGGTCGCCCATGTCGTGCAGGCAATCGGAGAAGGTAACGAAGTTGAGGTCCTTGGCCGGGAAGTTGGACGCCATCGCCAATTCGAAGTGGGTGTTCGCCGTCACGCCGTGCTGTTGTGCGTGCACTTTCGCTTGCGCGATGGAGCCGGGATGGAAGTCGTAGCTGGTGAAATGGGATTTGGGGAACGCCTTGGCCATGATCACCGTGGAAAAACCATGTCCGCAGCCAACGTCGGCAACGCGCGCGCCCGTTTCCAGCTTGGGCACCACGTCGCGCAGTTGCAGCAGCCAACCGGATACCAGGTTATTTCGGTAGCCGGGGCGGAAGAAGCGCCCCACGGCACAAAACAGGCAGGCGGCCTGATCGCCCCAGCCGACACCCTTGCCGGTCTTGAATGCCGCTTCGACCAGGTTCTGGTTTTCCATCATCGCGTGGCGGTATCGAAGGCACCTTGCATGTAGACCGGGCTGTCTTCGTTGGCGAAAATCATCGCCTGTTCTTCGAGCAACGAGAATTTTTGCGTGACGGGATCGTAGGTGAGGTAGCCGGATGCCGCCTGGTGCGACAACCACTCCCGCGCGTAGCGTTCCGCGATCGATGTCTTCCCGGCCAGTTCGGCGCTGGTCATGGGACCGGCCTCGTTCAGCGCCTTGTAGAGCCCGAGCCTGTCGCCGATGCGAACCAGCGAAACGCTGTAGGCGCCGCCGAGATCGACCAGCATCTGTCCGATAACCTAATTGAGCCTGTCCGGATCGACCATGGCGAGCCTCCCGCTGTTCCCGATCGACTTTTGATTTGGTTACCTGATTGGTTGCGAAATCGGGAGGGATGTTAGCTCGGGCCAAACGAAAGTTGCAATGAATGTCTAGGCAGGATCGTCCTTCAGCGCCTCCGCCAACGAGACACTGGCGCTGCCTCGTGAAGCTGGCTTGGGTTGCGATGGGGCAGGCGCCCAACCGGTCAGCATGGCCAGGCGCAGGGTGGCCGGAACGCGTCCGCCGTCCGTCGGGAGTAACGATAAGGCTGCGGGGAACAGCGCGCGCGGCGGGGTTCGCCGATCGCGCTCGCGCACAGCGTTCGTTTCACCGCCGGCGCGCAGGTCGCGCAGCAGGGCGAACGGGTCGGCATACAGCAGCTTGATTTCCTCTGCGTCGGCGACCGGCAGTGCGAAGCCGGCCCGTTGCAGCAGCGCGGCGCAGTCGCGCAGGTCGGGGAAGGGGGAAACACGGGGTGCGGCGCCCCCGGAGACTTCTGCCTCGGCTTCGGTCAGCGCCTGGCGGAGTTCGGCCAGGGTACCCAGGACGGGAATACTGGCCAGGAACAATCCGTCGGGCCGGAGCACCTGCCGGATCTGCAGCAGCGTGCCGGGCAGATCGTTGATCCAGTGCAGCGATAGGCTTGCGATGACGAGATCGAACGATGCCGGCGCGAACGGCAGGCATTCCTCGTCAGCGACGACGCAGGTGCCTTGGTTCGATGCCGCCATCGGCGCCGACAGATCGCAACTGACCACCTCGATCCCGCGCGCGCGCAGCATCGGCGCGACGACGCCGCGCCCGCCGATCTCCAAAGCCTGGCCGAAACGGTGGGTCGTGTCGTCGAGGCGATCGAGCAGCCGGTCCGCGGCGTCCTGCAGGATATCGGTGACCTGTTGCACGGATCCGACCGCGCGGTCGCGGTGCCGGCGGACCGCCTCGCGGTCAAAAATCTGCATAGGATCGCTCATGCGCTCTCTCTGCCGCGTGGGGGCGGAATTGCCAAGGGTTTGGGCACGCGCCTAGGTTTCCAGGAGAGCTGGGGTTGCCGGTGACGATAGAGGGGATGCCATGAAGACGGTCGATGCGAAAACGCTGAGAGGCTGGATCGAGGACAGTCAGGAACTTGCGATCCTGGATGCGCGCGAAGAGGGTGAGTTCGGCGCCTCGCATCTGTTCTGGGCGATCCCCTGTCCCTTGTCCCGGGCGGAAATCCGCGCGCCGGCGCTGCTGCCGCGGCGGGATACGCGGGTGGTCTGCACCGATGACGGGCGCGGGCTGGCGGAAAAGCTGGCGGCAGTTATGGAGAGTCTCGGCTGCACGCACGTTTGCGTTCTCGCTGGTGGCACCAAGGCCTGGGAGGAAGCGGGCTTCGTGCTGTTCAGCGGCGTCAATGTGCCGTCCAAGGCGTTCGGCGAATGGGTCGAGCACCATTACGGCACGGAGAGCGTGGACGCGCCGGTGCTGAAGGAATGGATCGATGCCGGACGCGACATGGTTGTGCTCGACAGCCGCACGGCAGAGGAATTCGCCCGCATGACCATCCCAACCGCGATCAGCGTGCCGGGAGGCGAACTCGCGTATCGCATTGGCGATCTGGTACCCAGTCCGGATACGCTGGTGGTGGTCAACTGTGCGGGGCGCACGCGCAGCATCATGGGCGCGGAAAGCCTGCGCCGGGCCGGGATTCCCAACAAGGTGGTGGCGCTGCGCAACGGCACGATGGGCTGGGAATTGGCCGGACTGACCTGCGATCGCGGCCGGACCGACAAGTTCGTCCCAGGCACGCCGCAGACCGTCGCCGAGGCATTGCGCCGGGCGACCGCCTTCGCCGAGGCGTCCGGCGTGCGGGTGATCTCGCCGGCCGAACTGGCGCGGTTCGAGATGGACCCGCATCGCACTCTGTATGTTTTGGACGTTCGCGATCCCGCCGAATATCGCGCCGGCTATCGGCCCGGCAGCCGCAACGCGCCCGGCGGGCAACTGGTGCAGGCGACCGATACCTGGATCGGCGTTCGCGGCGCCCGGATCGTGCTGCTATGCGACACTGGCGTGCGCGCCCGCATGTCCGCCGCCTGGCTGCGGCTGATGGGCCATCACGATGTGTTCGTAGTCGATGGCAACCTCGCCGCCCTGCGCGGCTCGGCGCCCGCGCCCGCCGAAGCGGACAAGCCGGCAGTTGGCACGATCGATGTTGCCGGGCTGGCAGCTTCGTTGGATACGCCCGGCACCGTGGTCGTCGATCTCGGCCGCAGCATCGATTACCGCGACGGCCATATTCCTGGCGCGCTCTGGGGCATCCGCACCCGCCTGTCGGCACTTGGTGCGTCGTTGGCCGCGGCGAAGCAGGTCGTGGTGGCCGCACCGGACGGCACGCTGGCGGCGCTTGCGGTGCCGGAGCTGCGTGGACTGACCGGCGCGGATTTGCGGGTGCTGGAAGGTGGCACCGCCGCCTGGAAGGCAGCGGGCCAGACGCTGGCGAAGGATCGTACCGTCCCGGCGGATAAGGATTGCGTGGATTTCTACTTGCGGCCCTATGATCGTAACTCCGGCGTGGAAGAAGCGATGCACGCCTATTTGTCCTGGGAGATCGATCTCGTGCATGAGATCGTGCGTGATGGCACGGTTCGGTTCGGCATTGGACATTAGCGGCCTTGCCCGTATGAAAGTCGGCGCCCGCTTCGCCGGACGCATGATGCTGGACCTGCTGCTACCGTCCAACTGTGCCACATGCGATCAGCCGGCTCCGGCACCTGGCCAGCTTTGCGCGGAATGCTTTCGCCTGACCGGATTTGTCACCCCGCCATTCTGTTCCCGCTGCGGCGTACCCTTTACCATGATGGCGCTTGGCGGCCCGGAGCAGCTTTGCCCGGCCTGCATTCTGCTGCCGCCGGTGTTCGGCGAGGCGCGGGCGGCGCTGCGCTACGATGCGCAATCACGCCGGATGATCTTGCCGCTGAAACATGCGGATCGCACCGATCTGGTGGCCGCGTTGGCGCCGCAAATGCTGCGCTCGGGGGGACAACTCCTTGCAAGGGCGGAACTGCTGGTGCCGGTACCGCTGCATCGGCGCCGGTTGTTCCAGCGGCGCTATAACCAGGCCGCCTTGCTGGCGCGGGCGATCTCGCGGCTGTCGCGCGTTCCCATGCAGCCCGATGCGCTGGTACGCATACGGGCGACCGACTCGCTCGGAGACAAATCGGCCGAAGCCCGCGCCGCCGAGGTTCAGCGGGCTTTCATCGTTCGCGCGTCCCGGGTCCAGCGAATCCAAAATCGCAATGTGCTGCTCATCGACGACGTGATGACCTCCGGCGCGACCGCGAACGAATGTGCCGCAGTGCTGTTGCGTGCGGGGGCGGCGGCTGTGGATGTGCTCGTGGCGGCCCGGGTGCCGGATCCGCGCCTGGAGTGAGGCGCCTCTTGCGAAACCGGCCCTAAATCCCGATTTCCTACCTCTGAAGGAGAATTTGATGCCCGAGATCGACGTCTACGTTCAGGACTGGTGCCCTTATTGTGCCCGCGCCGTGAACCTATTGCAGACCAAGGGGGTGGCGTTTCACGAGATCAACGCGCCGAATGGATCGCAGGAACGTGCCGAGGCCGTCAGCCGATCGGGTGGGCGAACCACCGTGCCGCAGATCTTCATCGGTGGCATGCATATCGGCGGCTGCGACGATTTGGTGGCGCTGGACCGTGCCGGCAAGCTCGATCCGCTGTTGAAGGCGGCCTGATCCGGCGGCTCTGAGCCGGTTCTTGTTATCTTGACGTCGTCTATGGACTGGCACTCTGTTGTCTTGAGTGCCAGGATCGTGGTCCTGGATGAACCAGGGGCCGATTTTTCCGGATTGGGAGCATGATTCACTACCAGCTGCGTTGCGATCAGGGCCATGAGTTCGATGGCTGGTTCAAGGACAGTGCCGGGTTTGAGCGGCAGGCGAAGCGTGGGCTGATCGAATGCCCTTCCTGTGGCGCGGTGAAGGTGGAGCGCGCGCTGATGGCGCCGCACCTGCCGAGCAAGCGCCGGCGGACCGCAACCGAAATCGCGGCGCCTGTCCCCGTCCCGGCACCGGGCCCCGAGAGCCTGCCGGTAACGGCCGGTAGCAAGATGCCCGACCACGTTCGCTCCATGCTCCAGCGCATGCGCGCGGAAGTGGAGAAGAATTGCGACTACGTCGGACCCCAATTCGCCGACGAGGCTCGCAAAATCCATCGCGGCGAGAGCGGCAAGCGCGGAATCTATGGCGAGACCACGCCGGAACAGGCGGAGAAGCTCTCCGAAGAGGGGATCGAGGTCGCCGCCATTCCCTGGCTACCCCGTGCGGACAGCTAGGCACGGGTCGTTGCCAACGACCGCCGACCGCAGCTGCCTCACGAAAAATCATTGAATCTTCTGTGCGATCGGGCCCACTCTGCGTTCGACGCAACATTGCGATCCCCATGCGTCCAGGCTTGTTCTTGAAGTGTCCGCTGAACCACTAAAGCGGCCGCCCATGCCGGAACTCCCGCAGACGAAGCGGCCGCAGGGAGTTGAACATGTCGGATCCGGTCTACAAGGTTGTCGAGATCGTCGGCACCTCGGACAAAAGCATTTCCAAGGCCATCGAGAACGCTATCGCTAAGGCCTCGGGTTCTCTGCGTCATCTCGGCTGGTTCGAGGTCGTGCAGATGCGTGGCAACATCGCAGACGGCAAGGTGAACCGCTATCAGGTGACCCTGAAGGTTGGCTTCACCCTCGAATAGGGTGTCCTTGGGCTTAAGGCTTTCCAGCCATCGCGATGTAGTTGACCGCCAGATCGCGGCCGGCCCGCCAGCCGCCTGACAGGGGGGCAGGGGTCATCCCCGCCATGTCCTGAACGTTCAGCCCGGCCCGGCGTAAACCCGCGCCGAGTTCGGCCGGGGTGATGAATTTTTTCCAATCGTGTGTGCCTACCGGCAACAGCCGCAGCAAATACTCCGCCCCCAGCTTGGCCACCAGGAAGGAACGGCGGGTGCGGTTGAGCGTGGACACGAACAGCAATCCGCCCGGCTCCAGTAAATCGGCAAGGGTTTCCAGGAAGGCATCGGGGGCAGCGACGTGCTCGATCACCTCCAGCGCCGTAATCACCGGGAAGCGCACCCCTTCGGCCAGCAGGGTCTCCGCCGTGGCGGCGCGATAGTCGAGTTGCAGATCCTGGCCGATGGCATGCTCCCGAGCCGCCTCGATCGCGTCGCCAGCGGCGTCGATGCCCAGGACCGGAAATCCGCGCTTGGCCAGCGCCTCCGCCGCCAGACCGGCGCCGCAGCCGACATCCAGCACGCGGGTTGCGGCCGGTTCTGTAAAACGGCGGGCGATCCGGCTGCCGATCCAGTCGATCCGGGCCGGATTCATGCGGTGAAGCGGGCGCATCGGCCCGTTCGGATCCCACCAACTCGAGGCCAGCGCGTCGAACCGCGCCACTTCTGCCGGAAGGACGGATGATACCTGCATGGTTGCCCCCTAATCGCTGCGACAGTATGTGTGCGCCCCCAACAAAGCGCGCAACCCGGCAAGACCCTGCCCGGCGCCGTGCAACCTGGAGTCTGACCCGACCGCTATGGCCCGTATCGTGATGAAGTTCGGCGGCACGTCCGTCGCGGACCTCGACCGTATCCGCAATGTCGCCGCCCGCGTGGCGCGCGAGGTGGTGCGCGGCCATGAGGTTGCCGTTGTTGTCTCCGCCATGTCCGGCACCACGAACCAGCTGGTCGGCTGGTGCCAGTCGCTGGCGCCTCTGCATGATGCGCGGGAATACGACACCGTGGTGGCGACCGGCGAGCAGGTCGTCACCGGATTGCTGGCGATCGCCTTGCAGGAACGCGGCGTGGACGCGCGGTCGTGGCAGGGTTGGCAGATCCCGATCGAGACCGACGACGCGCACGGCAAGGCGCGGATCATGGGCATCGACGGCGCCGACCTGATCCGGCGCATGGGGCTTGGCCAGGTGGCCGTCGTGTCTGGGTTCCAGGGCATCGGCCCGGACCGGCGCATCACCACGCTCGGGCGCGGCGGCTCGGACACCTCCGCAGTGGCGCTTGCCGCGGCGTTGAAGGCCGATCGCTGTGATATCTATACCGACGTCGATGGCGTCTACACGACCGATCCCAGAATCGTCAGCAAGGCGCGTAAGCTGGACAAGATCGCCTATGAGGAAATGTTGGAACTCGCTTCGGTCGGTGCGAAGGTGTTGCAGACACGCAGCGTCGAACTGGCGATGAACGAGCGGGTGCGCGTACGGGTGCTGTCGAGCTTCGTGGAGATGGATCCGAACGATCCGCTCGACGGGGACAAGGCCGGCACTCTGGTAGTGGATGAGGACGAGATCGTGGAAAAACAAATGGTGGCGGGGATCGCCTATTCCCGCGACGAGGCAAAGATCACCCTGCGACGTATCCCGGACCGCCCTGGCATCGCCGCGGCGATTTTCGGCGCGCTGGCGGATCACAACGTCAACGTCGACATGATCGTGCAGAATATCTCAGCCGACGGCATGACCGACTTGACATTTACGGTCGGCAAGGCCGATTTGCCACGGGCGCAGGCCACCTTGGCCGAAGCTCAGCCGCAGATCGGCCATGCCGAGGCGATCGCGGATCCGTCGGTCGCCAAGATCAGTGTGGTCGGCACCGGGATGCGCAGCCATGCCGGCGTTGCCAACACCATGTTCCGCGCGCTGGCCGACAAGGCGATCAATATCCAGGTGATTTCCACCAGCGAGATCAAGGTCAGCGTGCTGATCGCAGCCGATTACACGGAACTGGCCGTTCGCGCGCTGCATACCGCTTATTGCCTCGATGCCGCCTGATATTTTGCATCCCGATCCGGCGCGCGTCGCCGCCCGGGCGGAACTCGACCGGCTGTGGTCGCGCGGCACCGAGTTCCTCGGCAGCGAGGTCGCCATCATGGGCGGCGCGATGAGCTGGGTGAGCGAACGTCATCTGGTCGCCGCCTTGTCCAATGCCGGCGGCTTCGGCGTGATCGCCTGCGGCGCGATGGGCCCGGAACTGCTGGAAAAGGAAATCACCGCCACCAAGGCGCTGACCAGCAAGCCGTTCGGCGTGAACCTGATCACCATGCATCCGCAATTGGACGATCTGGTCCGGGTCTGCCTGGAGGCGAAGATCGGCCATGTCGTGCTCGCGGGCGGCATTCCGCCGGGTGGCGCCGTGCGCGCCGTGAAGGATGGCGGTGCCAAGCTGATCGCGTTCGCCCCTGCGATGGTGCTGGCCCGGCGGCTGGTGCGCTCCGGCGTCGATGCGCTGGTGATCGAGGGTTCCGAGGCCGGCGGCCATATCGGCCCGGTGTCGCTGACCGTGCTGGCGCAGGAGATCCTGCCGCATGTGAGGGAAATTCCGGTTTTCGTCGCCGGCGGTCTGGGCCGGGGCGAGGCGATCCTGTCCTATCTGGAGATGGGCGCGTCCGGCGCGCAGCTGGGTACCCGCTTCGCCGCGACAACCGACAGCATCGCGCACCCCAACTTCAAGCGGGCCTTCATCCGCGCCAATGCGCGCGATGCGCTGCCGTCCATTCAGCTCGACGAGCGATTTCCGGTGATCCCGGTGCGGGGACTGGTCAATGAGGGCACCAAGCGCTTCCTGACGCATCAGGGCGAGACGCTTGCGCGGTTCCAGTCCGGCGAACTGACCAAGGAAGCCGCGCAGTTGGAGATCGAGCATTTCTGGGCCGGCGCGTTGCGCCGCGCAGTGATCGAGGGCGATATCGAAACCGGCTCGGTGATGGCTGGCCAGTCCGTCGGCATGGTGACGGCAGAGCAGTCTGTGGCCGAGGTGATCGCCGAGCTGGTTGACCAGGCGGTGACGGCGCTGGCCGCTCGCGGCCGAACTACCTGAGACCCCGATGACCGACACGCGCAGAGCGCGATGACCGCCCCCCGCCGTCTGCTGTCGCGCCTGCGGGAGCTGATGGCGTCGGGTAACACGACGCAGGATGCCAGTCCGTATGCCGCGCCGCTGGCGGAACTGGTGCGACTGGTGGCCAGCGAACTGGTGAGCGAGGTCTGCTCGGTCTATGTCCAACGTCCCGGGGATATCCTGGAACTCGCTGCGACCGAGGGGCTGAACCCGAGTGCGGTCGGGCGAACCCGGTTGCGTGTCGGTGAGGGGATCATCGGCCTGTGCGCGGCGACCGCGACGGTGGAGAACCTGCCGGATGCGCAGAACCATCCGGCCTTTGCCTACCGGCCGGAAACCGGTGAAGAGCCGTACGCCTCGCTGCTGGCGGTGCCGGTTCGCCGCGCCGGGCGGACCCTGGGCGTGCTGGCGGTGCAGAATCGCACGCCGCGGCACTATAGCGACGAAGAAGTCGACGTGCTGGAGACGGTGTCGATGCTGCTGGCCGAGGTGCTGGCGGCGTCTGGCCAGACCGACGGTGCGGACGAGGGGCTGGCGGGCACCCTGCCGCGGGTCTTTGCCGGCACCACGCTCGTGGCCGGTATCGCCATCGGTCCGGTTATTCTGCACGGTGGCTTTCACATTACCGGCAAGCTGCTGGCCGACGACCCCGAGGCTGAGCTTCGCCGTTTGCATGACGCAGCCGAGCGCATGCAACGCGGCCTCGACGAACTGATCGAGGCACGGATGCCGTCGACGGTTGCGGCCGACAACGCCGATGCCTCGGCCTCGCGCGAGGTGCTGGAAGCCTATCGCCTGGTCGCCGCCGATGCCGGCTGGCTGCGCCGGGTCGGGGAGGTGATCCGTGGCGGGCTTTCCGCCGAGGCGGCGGTGCAGCGTGTGGCCGGGGAGTTGCGCGACCGCATGCGCCGCATCGCCGACCCTTATCTCCGGGAGCGGTTAGCGGATCTGGAGGATCTGGCCGGACGGCTGATGCGGAGCCTGTCGGGGAATATCGTGGCTCATGAAGCCGTGCCATTGGGGGCCATCCTCCTTGCGCGGCGTCTGGGGCCGGCGGAATTGCTGGATTGGCACGCCCGCGGCATTGATGGCGCGGCGGTTGAGGAGGCCAGCCCGTCCGGCCACGCCGCGATCCTGGCTCGGGCGCTGAACCTTCCCATGCTCGGTGGCACTCGCGGCGTGGTGGATGCGGCCGGTCCACAGGACCAGGCTGTGCTGGACGGCGACGCCGGACAACTGATACTGCGGCCGGACGCGGATGTGCGCCAGCTCTACGCCAGGGCAATGGAGGCGCGCAGCGCCTTGCAGGCAGGCTGGGCCGCGCTGCGCAATCGTCCTGCGGTTACGCACGATGGCGTGCCGGTCAGCCTGATGCTGAATGTCGGCCTCGGCCTGGAACTCGATCAGTTGGACATCACGGGGGCGGCGGGCATCGGGTTGTTCCGCACCGAGATTGCCATGCTGGCGCGCGGCGCCATCGCCGATACCGCCGAACAGGCTGCGATCTATGCTCGTGTGATGGATGCCGCCGGCGATAGGCCGGTGCTGTTCCGTACGTTGGATTTGGGCGGCGACAAGCTGCTGCCAGGCGCGGCGGTACCGCTGGAGGAGAATCCGGCGATGGGTTGGCGGTCGCTGCGCATTGGCCTGGACCGCCCGGCCCTGCTGCGCCGGCAATTGCGCGCCTTGCTGCTGGCGGCGGGCGGGCGGAAGTTGTCGGTGATGTTTCCAATGGTGGCGACGGTGGCCGAATTCCGCGCCGCCCGGGCTCTACTGCTGGCGGAGGTGCGTCGGGTGCGCCCGGAGCCGACGCATCTGTCTGTCGGCACGATGCTAGAGGTGCCGTCGCTTCTTTGGCAGTTGCCCACGCTGCTGGCGGAGGCTGATTTCATCTCGATCGGCTCCAATGACCTGCTGCAGTTTCTGTTCGCCGCAGACCGTGGTTCGCCGGCATTGTCCGGTCGGTATGATTTACTGTCGCCGCCTGTGCTCGACCTGCTGGAGGCGGTGCTGGTCCAGGCGAGGGAGGCTGGCGTTCCCGTCTCGCTGTGCGGTGAAGCGGCTTCCCGGCCGCTCGAGGCGATGACTTTGGTGGGGCTCGGAATTACCTCGCTGTCGATGCCGGCGCCGGGCTTGCTGCCGGTGAAAGCCTTGTTGGCGCGACTGGATTTATCCGCGTTCCAGCCGTTCCTGGCGGCCATCCGGCGCAATGCGGCGGGAGAAGCGAGCTTCCGCGAGCCGATCTTGAACTGGGCGCGCGAGCATGGGTTGCCGGTATGACGTTAGACTTTGCCGGTCAGGGGAGACGTAGCGATCGTTTTGTGAAAAGACAGATTTCTTGCCTGCCGTCGCCCTTTCCCGTTGGACGGCAACATTAATTCCCGGCAATCTGCAGTCGTTGGCATTCGGGTCTCTTCTGGTATAGAAGCCGGCGTCGGTTATGGGTTGGGTATGGGCGTGGTGACTGCAGGGTCTGAACAAGCCTGGTTTAAAATATTGTCGCTGGAATAAGCAGAGCCGGAAAATGGTGTCGGGCAAGGGTTTTGAATCACCGGAAGCGTCAGGCATGTCGCGCGTTGGCGAAGATTTGCGCGCGGCTCGGGAACGCCTGGGCTACGGGCTGACGGACTACGCCGAAGGATTGCGGATCCGCCGGGAATACCTGGCAGCTTTGGAGGGGGGGCAGTTCGACGCGCTGCCTGCTCCAGCGTACGCGGCAGGGTTTTTGCGCAGTTACGGCAAGGCCTTGGGCCTGGACGCGGATGAATTGGTACGCCGCTTCAAGATAGAGGTCACCGGCGGTAATTCGCAGACCCGTCTGGCTTTTCCCGTGCCGGCACCGGAACGTGGCTGGCCGACCGGCGCGGTCGTGCTGCTGGGCGCTCTGCTCGCCGTCGGTGCCTATGTCGGC
>CAINEA010000814.1 GCA_903847525.1 uncultured Acetobacteraceae bacterium
CGCGCGCCTTGCCGGGGAGGCGCCGCAGACGCTGTATACCGTGGGTTTTGCCGCCCGGGAGCTTTGGGGCGAGACGGCCCATGTGGCGGACCGGGTGTACCTGGATCTGTGGGAGGATTACCTTGAACCGGCCTGATCGCCCGGTTGGCGAGACCGGACCGGTGTTTGCCGAGCCCGTGTTTGCTGAGCCTTGGCAGGCGCAGGCGTTCGCGTTGATGGTGCAGTTGCAGAAGGCGGGTCATTTCACCGCGGGCGAATGGGCGGAGACGCTGGGGGCCGCTTTGCGAGAGGCGGGGGACGACGATGGGTCGCGTTACTATGAAAGCTGGCTGGTGGCGCTGGAGCGGCTGACGCTGGCGAAGGGGCTGACGGACCTTGCCACACTGGATGCGCGGACCGAGGCCTGGGAGCATGCGTACGAGCATACGCCGCATGGCAAGCCGGTAGTTTTGGGGGGCTGAGGACGCACGGCCTTCCGTTGGGTTCTGGCGCGGCGGCTACGTAGCCTGGGTTTGGCAAGGGTGGGATGGATGAGCGTTGCTCTGCACATTCGATTGGTGCGGGCAAGACTCGCCGGAGGTGATGGGTAGTGCTTCGCTTCGCTATCCTACGGCTTGCTGGCGAGGTCCTTCTCGCGCCAGCAGTCGCGGATGCCGGCCGGGGCCCTTGCGTCCGGCTCAGTTCCGCAGGGTCGGGCGTTCTTTCTAGTGGTCGCACAATTGGGCGGAGTAGCCGCAGGTGGCTTGCCCCAGAGGGGGTGAGGTCGATTGTCTGCTACCTCAGATGGATAATTGTCCATTTTTGTATCTTCTATGTTAAAAATTCAACCTGTAGTTGCTATTCGTAATTGATACGGGCGCGCATATTGTAGTAATAATGTGTGAATAATCGGTCCGTCGCGTGTCTGTTGTATTTCACCTTTCATCTCAAATACGCATCCACAATATCTTTGTTTTTATTGGATAACCACATGAAGAAGCTTCTCGTGACGAGTTCAGCCCTTACCTTGGTGGCCAGGCTGCTGGCGTGCGCACCGGCGTCGGCGGCGATCGTGAATGTTACCTACACGGGCACGGTCGGGTCCGGATATGACACCACCGGTACCTTCGGTTCGGCCAATACCGATCTGACGGGCTTGTCCTTCGTCAGTCATTATATTTTCGACACCTCCGTTGGGTACACTTACAGCAGCCCCACGCAGTCTTATGCGGAGGGCGGAATACTTTGGGGGAACGCCACGCCTTCGCTTGGCGCCACCCTGACTATCGATGGTCACACTGTGTCCGTGTCAGGTGATCAAAATGCAGCGATAGCCGGCAGAAATGATGGCTCGAGGGGCAGCGTTATCGTTCATTGGGCGCGTGATCTTATCGATAACGGTATTACTGTACTTGTTGGCTATGTAGAGAATGGCATGTATGGCTATCTAGGGGTTGGCCTGCCCGCGTCGATCGACACGTCGTTCACCGCCGACACGTCGGCCGGAAACATCAGCGATGGAAGTTTTGAATTTTCGAGCTACGACAAAAATGCGCGGACTTTTTCCTATGACACCTACGGCCAACTGACGGCGGCGACCGTTAGCGTTAGCGTTGACACGCCGGAACCGGCCAGCATCGCCTTGCTGGGGGCCGGTCTGCTCGGCCTGGGCTTGGTTCGGCGCCGCCGCGCCTAACTGCGACTGTCGGAACTTTGCAGGGGGCGGTGCCGTGAGGTGCTGCCCGTTCTGTTTTTGTGCTGCGGCTGTTTGGGGGGGCGCGCGGTGTCCGCCAGTATCGAGGGGCGGTTCCACGCCGCGGATTGTCACTTCAACGGTTCAACGCCTAGCGGGCCGGAGCGGTGATCGCCGCCATGATGGTACGGGCTGGATCAGCGGGAGGCCGGGTAAGCGGTCGCTGTTTCGCATTCCGATACCGAGCACACAATTGCGGGACGTGCCGCGACCATGGGCCAATGTGGCGGGTGGCGGAATCTTGAGATGGTGGATGGCGCTTCGATTATCCACCCTACAGGGCTTATACCAGAGTGCCCTAGACATTGACCGTCGCCCAG
>CAINEA010000815.1 GCA_903847525.1 uncultured Acetobacteraceae bacterium
CCCCCGGCTTCAAATGGGTCAATACCGCACTCGGAAACATCAAGGCCGCCATTGTTGGAACATACCGGGCGATCGATCAGAAACACGTGCCGCGTTACCTCGCCGAGTTCGAATATCGCTTTAACCGGCGATACGATCTCTCCGCTATGATGCCGCGGCTTCTCTGGGCAGGCGTCCGCACCACGCCCATGCCATACCGGTTGCTCAAGCTGGCCGATATGTATGTTTGAGCGGGACAACGATCAGTCAAGAAAACTGGCTGAGAAAAGTGCGTAAACAGGAACAAAAATGTCGGCACATGGCGGTGCACCACGGCCATCGCGCCGGCGCACTGGCTTTGCACAATACAACTGTCATACTGGCCAGTGATTTTCCCTACCGATCACCATCCGGCCTGCCGCATCGGGCCATTATCAGGGGTGTAAGACACCGTGAGCGACAACACGATCACCGCCGGCAGCGTTCCGGTCAGCACAACCGTGTCCCAGGCTGCGCCTGCGTCCGGCGCCGACACGACCACATTCGCCATCATCCTTTCGCTCAGCTTCTGCCACATGCTGAACGACATGATGCAGTCGATGGTCCCCGCCATCTATCCGATCCTGAAGGCCAACTATCAACTGGACTTCGCCCAGATCGGCCTGATCACGATGGCCTTTCAGTTCACCGCCTCGATGCTGCAACCGCTGGTCGGGCTGTATACCGATCGGCATCCGAAGCCGTACTCCCTGCCGATCGGCATGGGTTTCACGCTGGTCGGTCTGGTGCTGATGTCCATGGCGCATAGCTATCCGATGATCCTGGGGGCGGCGGCGCTGATCGGCATTGGATCCTCGGTGTTTCATCCGGAATCCTCGCGCGTGGCGCGCATGGCGTCGGGCGGGCGGCACGGCTTCGCGCAGTCGCTGTTCCAGGTCGGCGGCAACACCGGCTCGGCGATCGGGCCGCTGCTGGCCGCGTTCGTGATCGTGCCGCGCGGCCAGGGCAGCATCGTGTGGTTCTCCGGCGCCGCCCTGGTGGCGATGGTGGTGCTGACCACGGTCGGCAACTGGTACAGCCGCAACCGGCATCTGGCGAAGCCGAAGCCGCGTGCCGCGGGTGCGGTGCATGGCCAGGTGACGCTGTCGCGCGGGCGGGTGCTGTTCGCGATCAGCATCCTGGTGGCGCTGCTGTTCTCCAAGAACGTCTACAGCGCCAGCCTGAGTTCGTACTACACGTTCTACCTGATCCATAAATTTGGCCTGGACGTGCAGACCGCGCAGATCTTCCTGTTCGTGTTCCTGACGTCGCTGGTGATCGGCACGCTGGCCGGCGGCTGGATTGGCGACAGGATCGGCCGCATCCCGGTGATCTGGTTCTCGATCCTCGGCGTGTTCCCGTTCACCCTCGCACTGCCCTATGCCGGACTCGGCTGGACGCTGGCGCTGTCGATCATCATCGGCCTGATCATGGCCTCGGCATTCTCCGCTATTTTGGTTTACGCGCAGGACCTGGTGCCGGGGAAGGTCGGCATGATCGCCGGCCTGTTCTTCGGCTTCTCCTTCGGGCTTGGCGGCCTGGGCGCCGCGGCACTCGGCCAGATCGCCGACTGGACAAGCATCGATACCGTCTATCGCATCTGCTCGTTCCTGCCGTTGCTCGGCCTGCTCACCTGGTTCCTGCCGAATATCGACAGGAAACCAGCCTGATGCCCGTCATCAATCGGATTGCCGCTTTCGCCGGTGACATGACCGAATGGCGCCGGGACCTCCACGCGCATCCCGAGCCCGGCTTCAAGGAGTTCCGCACCAGCGATGTCGTCGCTGAGAAACTCCAATCCTGGGGCATCGAGGTAACCCGCGGCATCGCCGGCACGGGGTTGGTCGGCACGTTGCGGATGGGCACATCATCCCGTTCCATCGGCATCCGCGCGGATATGGACGCATTGGAGATGGACGAGGCCAACGGCTTCGCCCATGCCAGCCGCCACCCCGGTGCCATGCATGCCTGCGGACATGACGGCCACACCACCATGTTGCTCGGCGCCGCGCGTTATCTCGCAGAAACCCGCAATTTCGACGGCGTGGTGCATTTTATCTTCCAACCGGCCGAGGAAGGGCTCGGCGGCGGACGGGTGATGGTCGAGGAAGGCCTGTTCGACCGCTTCCCCTGCGACGCCGTGTATGGCGCGCACAACGACACCTTCCTCCCGGTCGGTACCATCACGGCGGTCGAGGGCTCGGTCAGCGCCGCGTCGGACCGGTTCTGGATCCGCATCACCGGCAAGGGCGGCCACGCCGCACGGCCGCACCGCACGATCGATCCGATCGTGGTCGGCGCCCACATCGTGCTGGCGCTGCAATCGGTGGTCGCCCGGCGCGTCGATCCGCTGCACAGCGCGGTGCTGTCGATCACCCAGTTCCACGCCGGCTCCACCGGCAATGTCATCCCACAGGAAGCCGTGCTCAACGGAACGGTCCGCACCCTGCGCCCGCAGGTGCAGGACGAAGTCGAGCAAATGCTGACCGACATGGCGGTAGCCACCGCCGCGGCACATGGCGCGCAGGCCGTTGTGGAATATGCCCGCGGCTACCCGCCTGTGGTGAACGCTGCCACGCCCACCGAGCGTGCGGCCCTGGCCGCGACCAAACTCGTCGGCGCCGACAAGGTGATCCGCAAACGGCCGCCCGGGATGGGCGGCGAGGATTTCAGCTTCATGGCACTGCGTGTGCCTGGCTGCTTCGTCCGCTTCGGCCAGGCCGATGGCGAGAAGGGCAGCACGCCGGTGCACCATCCCGAATATGATTTCAACGACGATATCCTACCCATCGGCGCGTCGTTCTGGTCGACCCTGGTGGAACAGGAGTTGGCGAAACCCTGAATTTACGCCAGCCCCGCGGCGACTTCAGTTCAGCCGCAGATCCAGGATGTGGCGCTTGTCGGCCTGTAGCTCGCCCTTCTCCACACGCTTGACGATGTCCGTCAGCGCCGCGTTGGCCGGGGTCGGGATGCCGACTTCCTTGCTCTTGTCGACGATGAAGCCGTTCAGGAATTCGATCTCCGTGCGTCGGCCCTTCACCATATCCTGGCCCATGGACGGGCGATGGGCGCCGCCGCCGGGTTTGCGGGCTTCCACCAGCCGGTGCTCGTCATAGGTCTTGGTGGCGGCCGCGTCGCCTTCACCGGCCAGGGCGATGATTTCCGGTTCGATGTGGTGGATTTCCTCCAGCTGGTAGCCCAGCGCCTGGCCGACACGGATCGCCTCACTGCCGAGCCGCGCGGAGAAGTGCCGCAGAGTATCGTCGAGCAGGATCTCCTTGCTGATCAACCCCGTGGATGCCGACAGGCCATTCGCCATCGCGTTGGTCACCAGTTTCGACCAGCGTTCGCCCCATAGGTTCTCGGTCACCTTCGCCCCATCCGACAGCGAAACAAGGCGACAAACCTCCTGGGCCCGTTCGGTGATACGTCCATGCACTTCGCCGACCCGGAACACCGTGTGCGCGGTGCCGCTCTTGCCTGCGGCACGGCGGACATGCCCCGGCTCGCACAGATCCACTGTGATCGAGCTGGCGATCGAGCCAAGGGTCTTGCCCCAGCCGACGATGCCAGCGATGGTTTCTTCATTGATGCAATTCTGCAGCGAAACCACATAACCGTTCGGCGCCATATACTGCTGGATCATCATCGTGGCCCAGGCGGTGTCGTAGGACTTCATGCACATGAACACGATGTCGAACGGGCGTTCCTTGCTGACATGCTGCAGCTCGGTCAGGTGCAGCGCGCGCACCGGCACGGTGAATTCCGGCACGTCGCGGATATGGGTGATCTTCAGGCCCTTGGCCTTCATCGTCTCGACATTATCGGGCCAGGGATCGACGAAGGTAACATCCTCTCCGGCCTGGGCCATGTGCGCTCCGGCGTAACCACCGACCGCGCCGGCGCCAACGATCGCTATTCTTGCACCCATTGTTTCTCTCCCCGTCTGGTTTGCCGCCGCAAACGGCCGTTTTCTGCTGTGGGAACCCTAGGCCGCGTGCAGAAGGCCTGCAACCGGCAGCGAATCCGGGTTGCCACGACGGGGGCAGAGCAGGAAGCTTCGCTTTCCTATTCCTCCACCCAAAGCGAGACCTGCATGTCGAACCCACGCGTTCCCTATCAGATGGCATCCGACCGCAAATCCCTGGCGCCGCCGGAGCCGGGCAAGAAGCTGATCGTGCATGTGGTGGTCAATGTCGAATACTGGCCGTTCGACCAGCCGATGCCGCGCAAACTGCTGCCGGGACCGCACGGCATGGACCGCATCCCTGACGTGCCGAACTTCTCATGGGTGGAATACGGCATGCGCACCGGCTTTCCACGCATCCTGAACGAACTGAGCCGGCGCGGCCTACCTGCCTCCACCACGATCAACGCCAGTGTCATCGACGTCTATCCCCGCGTCGCCGAAGCGATGCTGAAAGCGGGCTGGGAATTCATGGGCCATGGCTGGACCCAGAAGGCACTGCAAAGCGAGCCTGACGAAACGGCCGTGATCCAACGCTGCCTGGCCCGCATCCAGGACTTCACCGGCACACCGGTGCGCGGCTGGCTCGGCCCCGGCCTCAGCGAAACCTTCGACACGCCGGACGTGCTGAAGGCGCACGGCGTGGACTATGTCTGCGACTGGGTCATCGACGATTTGCCGAGCTGGATGACCACCAAGCACGGCCCGATGATCGCCGCTCCGTATTCACTGGATCTGAATGATGGCCCGCTATGGGCCGGCTGGGGCATGCATTCCAACGTTCAGTACGACCGGGTGATCTGGACGCTGGAAACCTTCGAGGACGAGTTGAAGGACAATTGCCGCGTCCTGGTGCTGCCGCTGCACCCGCATCTGGTCGGCGTGCCGCACCGGATGAACTGGTTCCGCAAGATCCTGGACGTTCTCCAGAAACGTAACGATACCATATTCCTGAATGGTTCGCAGATCGCCGATTGGTACGCGCGGGTGGAACCGCCCCCGGCAGGGTAGTTTCAGTCTATACGGTTGGTGGGCGCCGCAATTCCGGCTCCACCAGCCGTTCGAAAGCTACGTCGCCGGCAGCGGCGATCCGCTCGGGCCCAATCGCGCCGCGCGGATCCTCGGCGTTGCGCCAGATCTTGTATTCGTCCTCGTACCCCAGGCCCAGTCCCTCGGCCAACAGATGGATCCAGTTCACCACACGGAAATTTCGGCCTCGCTCCAGCGCAACGGTCTCCCGGTGACAGGAATGAAACACCGTCACCAGCGTATCCGCCTGCGCCGCGGCCATCACGTCCAACGTCGCACGCTGCGAAGCGGCCAGCACGCCGGGCACGGCGGATATCGCGGAACACATATGCCCAGGCACCCGCAATCCAGGATCGATCACCTCCACCCCCGGCACCAGGCGTAACAGATCCGGCACCAGATCGTTCACCGGCACGCGGCCGTTGAAGCCAGCATGGCTATGCAGCACGGCCCGGGCGGCGACCGGGTGGACCATCAACTCCCGCAGCCGCTCGCGCCGGGCGTGCAGCAACTCCGTGATATGCCGGGTCTCGAACACCGGGGGCGTCACCGGCGCCATGAAATCATCCATGTTCATGTGGCAGGACGGGCACCAGGTCACCACCTGCCCGCACCCCGTCGCGTTGAATTTCTCCACGGTGCGGCTCGCCATGCCCCCGGCGATACGCGCGCTGGCCTCCTGCGGCGAGCCGCAGCAATGCGCGGGACCCCCGGCCGGCGCGGCATCGACACCGACCGCCCGCAGGATCTGCGTTACCAGGCGAATGATCTCGCCATGCCGGGCCATGTTGCAGCCGTACCAGAACACCACTTGATCCCATCGAGCCGTTACAGCCATTTCGCCTGCTCCTCCTCGGTCATGGTCAGCCGCGCGAACGCCTTCACCCGCGCGGACCACCCCGGATCCTGCTTCACCGGGATCTGCGCGCCGCCGCCCAATGCGCCGCGCGCCCGCATATTGGCCAGTCGCATCATCATCGCCGGGTCCATCGGCTCGGGGCAGACGGGGGTGCACACGGCGCTGCGCGTGCAGCCACCGATCCAGGCCAGCGCCTCCGGGGTGCCCGGCCCATCCCGCAACACATCCAGCACCCCCGTTACCACCGCGACCGCATCGGCGTCCGCCACGCCCGGCGCATAGGCCACCATCGGGCAGGCCCGCACGCAGGCGCCGCACGACGTGCAAACCGCCGCCAGCCGGGTCGATTCGGCCCGGATATGATCGGCCAGCCCGGTGCCTGGACCCATGATCCGAACCCTGCCACCGTCCTACAGATACACGGCCTTCATGCCGCCGGGCGGATAGCGGGTGCCCGCCGCCGCGCCGGCCGGAATGGCCGCCGACATCCGCTCCACCTCCGCCGGCGTCAGCTTCAGCGACAACGCGCCGACATTCTCGTCCAGCCGCGCTGCATAACGGGTGCCAGGAATCGCCACCACGTCCGGCCCCTGCGCCAGTACCCAGGCCAGTGTCAGTTGCGCCGGCGTGCAGCCCTTTTCCTTCGCCATGGCCTCGATCTGCGCCACCAGTGCGCGGTTCCTGGCGAAATTCTCCTCTTGAAAGCGCGGATGCGCCGCCCGCCTGCCGTCGATGTCGGAGAAATTCTGGATCGTCCCGGTCAGGAAACCACGGCCGAGCGGCGCATAGGCCACGAAGCCGATGCCGAGCTCCCGGGTCGTCGCGCGGGTTTCCTCCGCGTCTTCCCGATACAACAGCGAGTATTCGGTCTGCACTGCCGCGATCGGATGGACCGCATGGGCGCGTCGGATCCGGTCCGGCCGCGCTTCCGACAGGCCGAGGGAGCGCACCTTGCCCTGCTGCACCAGCTTCGCCATGGCGCCGACAGTGTCCTCCACCGGCACGTTGGGGTCCACCCGGTGCTGGTAATACAGGTCGATCACGTCCACCCCGAGCCGCTTCAGGCTCGCCTCGCAGGCGGCCATCACGTATTCGGGGCGGCCATCCACGCCATTCGGCTGGCCAGGCCCGCTCTTGGTCTGGCCGAACTTGCTGGCCAGCACCACGCGATCGCGCCGCCCCTTGATCGCCCGGCCGATCACCTCCTCGTTATGGCCCCAGCCATACATGTCCGAGCTGTCGAGGTGATCCACGCCCTGATCGATGGCGTGCTGGATCAGGGCTTCGGAAACCGCATCCTCCGCGTCGCCATAGATGCCGGAGATGGACATGCAGCCCAACCCGATCGCCGAGACCGGAAGGCCGCTCTTGCCCAAGGTGCGATGTCCCAGCTTTTGCGTCGTTACCATTCTGGTTCTCCCGAAAAGGCGGCCTGAAGCTGCTTGTCCTATCCTACACCTTAGGATGCCGGCTTCACTCCGACCACGCAATGCATCGGATGGGCCATGAACAGCCCGCCGCCGCGACGCGCATCGGCAGTCGCCGCGCGCCAGACCGCCGTTTCCTCCGGTGAAAGCGACGACAGCACATGGTCCTCGCGATAACGCCAGATCGGCCCGTCCGGGCGATCCAGAGTCACCAGCGACGGGAAGCAGGTCAGGTTGACAAAGCCTGCCTCTCGCATCCGTCGGTACAGGCTGGCATCGGCCACGCCGCGCGCGCCGACCGATTGGGCGGAAATGGAAACCTTCTCCCGCAACGCTTCCGGCAACGCGAGGTTCCACCATTGCGGCAAATCGATCGCCCGCACGATCACGCCAACCCGCCCACCCGGGCGCACCACCCGCCAAAGCTCCGCGAGCGCCCGATCGGCGTCACATTCCTCCAGCACGGTCACGCTAAACGCGCAGTCGAACGCGGCATCAGGATACGGCAACGCCTCGGCATTGGCCTGCTGGAATTGAATGTTGGCCCCCAACCCCTCATCCGCCACCAGCACCGCCGCCTCACTCAACAGGAAGGGATTGAGATCTGTCGCAGTGATCGGATTGGCCGCGCCATACCGATGCGCAAGCAACCGGTCCAGCGCGCCTGAACCACAGCCGACATCGAGAACGGTTTCTCCGGCAACCGGCGCGATGACATCGAACAGGTTTCGCAACATACCCCGATAGCTCGGTGCCCGTGCCCGATCCTCCAGCGCCGCCACGCCACCGATATGCCGTCCACCCAACGTAATGACAGTGAAATGCTCCGCCAACGCCGGAACCACCGGCGCCCATTGCGACGGCGCCAGGAAGAACGGCAGCAGCAGCAGGGCCGGCCCGGAGCCCTCGATCCAATAGGTGATCCCGGCATGCGTACCGGCCGCAGCCACCGGGATCGGGATTGCCACCTGCGGCAAGGCCCCCAGAAACTCGCACATCCAGCCGACGATTTCCTTACCGCGATCCACCGCGACATCGGCCCAGCCCGGCGCATCATAATCCGCGAGCACGTGCAATGTCGCACCCGGCAAACGTTTTGCGGCCCGCTGGGTCACGCCCAGGGTGGCGCCGAGTTCCCCCGCGATCATCAGCAGCCGTTCGGCCTGGGCATCGAAGGAAGA
>CAINEA010000816.1 GCA_903847525.1 uncultured Acetobacteraceae bacterium
CGAGACCGGCACCGGCCAGTTTGCCTGCCTTCAGGGCGTCCGCCAGGGCCATCTCGTCATGGATGAAGCCGCGTGCGGTGGTGATGAAATAGGCGGTCGGTTTCATCAGCGCGTATTCCCGCGCGCCGATCATCTTGCGGGTGGAGGCGATCAGCGGACAATTGATCGACACGTAGTCGGCCTCGCGCAACAGATCGTCCAGTTCCACCTTTTCCGCCCCCTTGGCACGGATCTGCTCGGCGCTGAGCAGCGGGTCGTAAGCCAGCACCCGCATACGGAACAGGCCGCGGCAAAGCTCGGCCACGCGGCCGCCGACATGGCCGAGGCCGACAATACCGATCGTGCGGCCAACAAGGTCATGGCCCTTATAGTCGTTGCGCGGAATATCGGACTGGCGGCGCATGAAGTGATTGGTCTCGATGATCCGCTTGGACAGCGTCAGCATCATCGCCATCACATGCTCGGCCACCGCCTCCTTGTTGCCGCCGGCCTGGTTCACCGCCAGCACGCCGGAAGCGGTGCAATCCGCGAGGTCCAGCGTATCGTAGCCAGAGCCGTTGGTGGACATGACGACCAGGTTGGGCGTCTTTTTCAGCAATTCGGCGGTGCCGAAATATTTTGGCAGGATCTCATCGCGCGAGGCGCCGATCTGATAGCCATGCGCCTGTGCCAGCACAGGCTCGGCTTCCGCGGCGGGGGTTTCGTTTTCCAGCTTGGTCAGTTGCACATCCGCGCGGCGGCTGAGGATGTCGGCGAACACCGGCGACGCCAGATATTTGACGTAGAAGACGCGTTTATTGTTGGCAGCCATTCCCGGAATTCTCCCTTGGGCGTCGCGATTGCGGATGGGCACGATTGACGCAGTGCATGGTATACGCGTGGCGTTTGGCGTCCACCCGGAGGGATCATGCCGCGTAAACTGATTGCCAGCCTGCTCGGCCTGATCGCCTTCATTGCCTATGTCGTAGCGGTGGTGACAATGGCCGACAATGTGACGGATGCGAACGTGATTGTGCAGGCGGCGTTCTTCCTGGCCGCCGGCGTGCTGTGGACGATCCCCGCAAGGTGGTTGATGCTCTGGTCCGTGGGCCAACGATAACTCGATCCGAAGGGGCTTGCCGAAGGAGACTGGGATGAGCGAGACCGCCTTGCGCAATACCGATCTGGACACGGCCGTTGCCGAAGCCCGGGAGGCCTATGTCGCCCGCAACCCGAAATCGCTGGCGCGCTTCGTGGAAGCGACGGCGGTGATGCCGGGGGGCAATACCCGCACGGTGCTGCATTACGATCCGTTCCCGATCGGCATCGCACGCGCCGACGGCTGCCGGATCTGGGACGCGGATGGGGCGGAATACGTCGATTTCCTCGGCGAATACACCGCCGGGCTCTACGGCCATTCCAACAATGTGATCCGCGCCGCGATCGACCGGGCGCTGGATGGCGGCATCAGCTTCGGTGGCGCCAACCTGATCGAGCCGAAATTCGCCCGCGCGGTGTGTGACCGGTTTCCGTCCATCGAGCGGATCCGCTTCACCAATTCCGGCACCGAGGCCAATCTTATGGCCATCTCCACCGCCTGTGCCGTGACCGGGCGAAAGAAGGTGATGGCCTTCAGGGGCGGCTATCACGGCGGTGTCTTCACGTTCGCTGGTGTGGGTAGCCCGATCAATGCGCCATATGATTTCGTGCTCGCGACCTACAACGACATCGCCGGTACGGTCGCGCTGATCGAGACGAATGGGCCTAACCTCGCCGCGATCATCCTGGAGCCGATGATGGGCAGCGGCGGCTGCATCCCAGCCGATGCGGCGTTCCTGCAGGCGTTGCGTGCGAGTGCGACAGAGGTCGGGGCGCTGCTGATCCTCGACGAAGTGATGACCTCCCGCCTCGCCCCCGGCGGACTGCAGGCGCTGCGCGGCGTGACGCCCGACCTGACCACGTTGGGCAAGTATATCGGCGGCGGCATGTCCTTCGGTGCCTTCGGCGGCCGGGCGGACCTCATCGATCGGTACGATCCCCGCCGCCCCGACGCTTTCCCGCATGCCGGCACGTTCAACAACAACGTGCTGACCATGTCGGCCGGGCTGGCGGGACTGATCGAGGTGTTCACGCCGGCGGCGCAGACCGCGCTGAACGCCCGCGGCGATGCTCTGCGCGAGCGGCTGAACGCGATCTGCCTGGCGCATGGTGCGAAGATGCAGTTCACCGGGATCGGCTCGATGCTGTCGGTTCATATGCTGCGCGGCCCGATCCGCAGCCCCGACGATGCCGCGCGGGGAGACCAGAAGCTGAAGGAGCTGTTCTTCTTCGACATGCTGGCCGCCGGCATATGGCTGGCCCGGCGCGGCATGATGGCGCTGAGCCTGCCGATCGGCGACGCCGAATGCGACCGGTTGTCGGCGTCGGTGGAAGATTTCTGCCAGAGCCGGCTATCATTGCTGAGCCAAGCCTGATCCGCTTCTCCGAAGCGTCATCTTTCTGCCACGTCCAGGTAACACATCTGGGCAACACATGCCCCCGGGACACAGGTGCCCCAGGACTTCAGAGGCATGCGTGCCCGGATCAGATGAGGATAACCGATCGATGAAACGCCGCTCCCTGCTCGTCGCCTCCGCCGCCCTCGCCGCCGCTCCGCTTGGCTTGTCCCGCACAGTCCATGCCCAGGCAACCAACGGACGCGCCAAGATCGTGCTCTGGCACGCAATGACGGGCCCGCTGGCGGAAACCGTGAACCTGCTGGTGAACGGCTTCAATATCAGCCAGAAAACCACCGAAGTGACCGCGGTGTTCAAGGGCACCTACGCGGACACGCTTACCGCCTCCATCGCCGCCTTCCGTGCCGGGCAGGCGCCGCATATCGCGCAGATCTTCGAGGTCGGCACCGCCTCCATGCTGGCCGCCGGCAAGGCGGTGAAGCAGACCTGGGAGCTGATCAAGGAAACCGGGGTGGAGATCAACCCCGCCAACTATGTGCCGGCCATTCGCGGTTATTACAGCCTGCCAGACGGCAGGCTCGCATCGATGCCATTTAACTCATCCACCGCGATGATGTGGTACAACAAGGACCAGTTCGAGAAAGCCGGCCTCGACCCCGAAAAACCCCCTGTGACCTGGCAGCAGATGGTCGAAACTTGCCGCGTTCTGAAGGCGAAGAACACCGGCGCGACCGCCACCTGGGCGCCTTCGACCACATCCTGGCCGACCTGGATCCAGATCGAGCAGTTCAGCGCCATTCACAACCTGCCCTACGCCACCAAAGCAAACGGTTTCGAAGGTCTGGACGCCGAACTGAAAATCAACGGCCCCGCCCAGGTGAGGCAGATCCAGCGCCTGCTCGACATGGCCAAGGAAGGCCTGTTCAAATACGGCGGCCGCGACGGCGCGGCGGATGCCCTGTTCCCTGCCGGCGAAGCGGCGATCGGCTTTAATTCCTCGGGAGCGCGCGGCGCGATCAATCGCAATGCGAAGTTCAAATGGGCCGCCGCGATGCTGCCCTATGACCCGGATGTGATCGCCAAGCCGATCAACTCCATCATCGGCGGCGCCAGCCTGTGGACCATGACCGCCCCCGGCCGCACCGCCGACGAATACAAAGGCGTCGCCGAGTTCCTGAAGTTCATCGGCCTGCCGGAGAACGACGCCCGCTGGCATCAGCAAACCGGCTACGTGCCGGTGACCATGGCCGGTTTCGACCTCAGCAAGCAGCAAGGCTACTACGAGAAAAACCCCGGAGCCGACCTGCCGTTTCAGCAGCTCACGCGCGGCACGGTCACCGCCAACTCCAAGGGCATACGCCTCGGCCGTATGCTGGAACTGCGCAGCATCATCGACGAGGAACTGGAAAAGGCGCTGCAAGGCCAGCAAAACGCCAAACAAGCCCTCGACTCCGCCGTCCTGCGCGGCAACAAAATCCTCCGCGAATTCCAGAAGACTGCGAAGGCGTGAGGTGTAGGCAGCAAGGCCAGGGGGCTCTGCCCCCTGGACTCCCGCCAAAGGCAGGGCCTTGCTGCCGTCGGGCCTTTTGGGTCCGGTGACCGTGCGGGTCGGTCAAACCTTGGGTGCGGATTCCGTTCGACCAGGACCGCGCGGATGAGGGCATCCGCGCTCCAATCACGGCACGCGATAGAGACGGAAGAAGGCCGGTGAACCGTTCAGGTTCGTAAGGAA
>CAINEA010000817.1 GCA_903847525.1 uncultured Acetobacteraceae bacterium
AAAGAGCCTCGAACCCCGCTTCGCTGAGACCCTTTTGGAATTGCACCTTGTTTCGAGCCATCGTCCCTGCCTCGCTAAATCGAATGTTCACGATATGTGCCACGAAAGAGAAGCTGAGAAAAGTGCGTAAACAGGAAAAAAAATTACCCGCAGCCAATGGCCGCGGGTAATCCTAGCCCAGACGCAGGTGATTTGTCTCAGACCGCGCGAACGGCCGAACGCAGACGACGGGCGGCCACAATGGCCACCGCGGCGACGGCGAACATCAGAACGGAGCTGGGCTCGGGAACCGCTTCGAACACCAGCGGAAGGGTCGGGGGAGTACCCGACGTCAGCGACAGGTTAGTGGTGTTCATAAAGATCTGGTAGTTGGGAGACAATGTCCCGACGAAGACATTCCCGCCTGTGGAAGGATCGGTACCGCCGGTGGCAAAGAAACCACTGATCTGTTCAACCAGGAAACCGTCGGAATTGGCGCCAATCACGAGGCCACCGAAGGGGAAACCCGAGCTGCCGTCGTCATAATTGGCGGTGAAGGTCACCACCGGTCCGATATCCTTGTAGCTCACGACACCAGCGTTAGACGTCTGCAGGGAAGCGTGGTTGTCAAAGCCGGCCAGCGAGAACGAGTCGATGTTCTGCGAAGGATCGAACGTGAAAAAGTCGCTGTAGGCGCCATGGAAGCCGCCATGACCCTTGGCCGCGAACACGCTGTAATCGGTGGTGGTGGAATTGTAGTCGGGTTTCGTTACCGGCGCGGCGTTTGTATTGAGGATGATGGCACCATCGACCGCGGGGCTGAATACGTCGAAGAACATCGGAAAACTCACTTTCTATTTATATGACGAGCAGTCACCGCAGGGATAGTTTATCGCCCGCCGAAATGCCAGTTACGATTATAGGACAGTTAAATGACGGATAGTAACCGACAGATATCATCGGACTTTTCACTGATGATATTTTTGGATTGACCCAATTGACGAATATAGTAGGTCAACTTCAAGCAATACTTCCGGATCCCATCGATCCCCGGACTCTACATCCGTGACCGGTTATGTCAAAACAGCCTCAGCTCTCTGGAGAGCGGGTTAACTCTGGTCATCTACGCTTGCAGAGCAGACGGACCGATGGACCAAAACAAACATCGAATCCCGAGGCCGAGAATAGTCCGGTCCAAACCGCGCCAGAGCATGATCTTCTAAGGTTGCATAGAAAATGGAAGCCTTGGGCGAGGCAAAGAACGAACCGCACCGCCGGATCCAGCGCCAAAAATGGCGTTCAAATATCGGCGCCAGCACCTGGTGAGTCCGGCGAATGTCTGACACCGACCTTTTGACGAAGACTTCCTGTCAGCCTTGGCGCATCAGGCCGCGCGAAAATGCTCGTCAATCGCCAGCGGTTGCACGATATAATCCATGCCACCTGCGATCTGGACCTCCAGAATGCGATGCGCCTCCTGTTCGCGCGAAAGCGCAATCCGTGCTTTCCCGTCGGTCCTGCGCCATGCTTTGCAGCCGGACTGTTCCACTCCCCACCACCCCTCACCCAGGGCCGGGCTGTCCAACGCGATATCGAAGAGTTCCGCTTCAGACCGCAGGCTGATCCGCAGGACCAACACGCCCAGCCGGCGGCGGTCCGACAGCCACGCTTCGATATCGCCCGGAACCACAGATCGTGACACCAGCTCCATCGCGGTGGCGTTGGCGTTGGCGTTGGCGTTGGCGTTGGCGGGAAGCACGAAGACATATCGATCGCTGTCACGGTAGGCAGGCAATATCTCGCGTCCGGCCGCGATCACCTTGAACCCTGGGTCGGTAATTGTGACCGGCGAGGACGCCACGAAACCAAGCACGGACGAACGCTTGGCCAGCCTGACCCAGACCGGGTGCACGGACTCGGCATCCTCAGCCAGGCGGTAACAGGAACGATCGGCTGAGGCCTTCGAGCCATGGAAAAAATTCGGCCAAAGCGTAATCGTACTGCCGCCGTTTTCGAAATTGTGCCGAGTGCCGCAGTCCAAATAGCTTTCTGCGGGAACTCCCTCGGCGATCAGCACGCCGTGCCGCTCCAACTCCACATGGAAGTAGTGGATTTCCCGTACACTCGGATCCTGAAAGATCGACCCGCCGTTCACCAGAAGTTTCGCCGGGATCAGCATATCATCTACGAATATCGCGTGATCGGGCGAAACCAGCAGATCCCGCACAGGCACACCTTCGGCAAACGCATTCCGCGTAATTCGGATCGTCTGGGCAACATTCGGCTGTGGATAACTGGCGATATCGATTCGCCGGTGGCCGACCCAGATTACCGGCTTCAGCTTTATCTCCGATCCCTCGATTACGGCCACCCGGTCGCCTGTCCGCAGTTGATCAACCCTAATCTCGCCAGACTCGGTGCGCAGATGTGTGCCTGACTGGAAGCAGTTCAGGCCAGCCCCCGTGGATTGAAACTCCAGCGGCAGAGTCGGGGGCGTGCCGGACTTCAGCGACAGGTTCGTGGTGTTTTCGAAGATCTGGTAGGTAGTCGTCAGCGTGCCGATAAATTCTTCTCCACCGGTGTCAGGATTGACGACTCCAAGATCGAAAAACCCGCTGATTTGCTGAACCAGCGAACCATCGGCGCCGGTGCCGATAAGGATTCCGCCGAAGGGAAAACCGCTGGTTCCGTCGTCATAGGTGACGGTATAGGTGATGACCGGACCGACATCGATAAAGGTCGCAGGATCGGACCCGTGCAAAACTTCTAGCGTGGCGTGATTGTCGAATCCGGCCAGGCTAAACGAGGCAATGTTGAGCGACGGATCGAATGTGAAGAAATCATGATAGGACCCATGGAAGCCCTGGGTCGTGTCGATGCTGTAAGTCCCGTTACCCACGGAAAACACCGGCGCCGATACCGGCGCGGCGTTATTTCCATCGATAAAGGCCCCGTCGATCGTTGGATCGAATACATTTACGGCCATGCAATACCCGCTATCGGTTGATAGTCTTCCGGCCCGAGGTAGTGGGTGAAACCGAGCGCAAGCGCCAGTTACGATTGCCGGTCATTTCCGTGACAATCCTCCGATATTCGAAGAAACTATCTGTGCAACGGTGATCACGTTAGCCGGGCAGGTCGCGTTCCCGAGTGGCGTCGGAGGCCAGTCCGTTTGGCGGCAACGCTGGGCGGTGGACAGCCAGCATTTCGCCAGGAACAGGGCTCTCGGTCTTGCTGACGCGTGGTCGCGCACGCCCACGCTTGGCGCCGATGCCGGCGCGATCCAAATAGTTCCAGACAGCGTAATAGCTTACGTCCACACCGCGGGCGCGAAGCTCGGCCAACAACGCACGCAATGTGATGTGCGGTGCCGTCGCCACCCGTGCGAGTAGCCAATCGCGCTCGTCTTCCAAGGCAAAGGGCCGCTTGCCGCCCATCGGCAGGGCCGCCGGGCTGCCCGTGTCGCGTTCGCGCTTCGCCCAACGGATCGCCGAGGATTCACCCACCTGGAATTGCTTCGCCGCATCCCGGCAACTCATCCCAGCGCGGATCGCGGCCACGACCCGCTGCCTCAGATCCAGCGAATACGGACGCCCCATTTATAGCTTGCCTCCACACTTGTTCACCCTCGCTGTCGCCAGCGTCAGCCACACCCGCGTCCGGTCCCACGCCGCACGGACAACGGGCAAGGGGCCCGCCATCCCGAAATTGAAACCAGTCCGCTCCGCCCTATCAGGCCGCCCGCAGGAAGGCGTCGTCGAGACCTGCCTCAAGCACGTATTCCATGCCGCTGGTAACCTGGACTTCCAGCATGCGGTCGGCCGATCCGCCCTCCGGCATGGCCAGGCATGCCCGGCCGTTCGTCCAACGCCAGGCCTTCCGGCCGGACTGCTCCATCGCCCACCAGCCGCGGCCCAGATCCGGACCGTCCAGCGCGATATCGGTCCACTCGTCGCCCGACCGCAAACCGATACGCCCGATCGCCACGCCCAGGCGGCGGCGATCCGCCAGCCAAGGCTGCAATTCGCCGGGCGTCGCAGACCGCGATACCAGCGATACGTCGGTGGCGCCGGCCGGCAGCACGAACACGAAGCGGCCGTCATCGCACGACACAGGTTTCAGTTCACGCCCAGCGGCCAGCACGAGCAGGCCCGGATCGGTGGTCGTCACGGGCGCCGGCGCGGCGAAACCGAGTTCGGCCGAGCGTTCGGCCAGTCGCACCCATACCGGCCGTACCGTCGCCACGTCCTCGGCCATCCGGTGGCAGAAGGCGTGCGCCGCACCGGCCACATCGCGGTCGAGCACAATCTCGGGCCGAAGCGCGATCGTGTTGCCGCTGTTCTCGAAGCTGTGGCGGTTGCCGCAATCGAGGAAGCTTTCGGCAGGCAGTCCTTCCGCGAGCAGCACGCCATGCTGTTCCAACTCGACATGGAAGTAGTGCACGCGTTGGAAGCTCGCGTCCTGAGCGATCGAGCCGCCATTCACCAGCAACTTCGCCGGGATCAGCACGCCATCCACGAAGATCGCATGATCCGGCGACACCAGCAGGTCGCGCACCGGCATGCCTTCGGCAAAGGCGTCACGCTTGATACGGATTGGCAGCGCCAGAGCCGGCTCCGCGAGGCTGGCGATCTCGATCCGGCGATGACCGATCCAGATCACCGGCTTCATCACGATCTGCGATCCCTCAAGCACGGCCATCAGATCGCCGACGCGGAGATCTTCCACCGCCGTCTCGCCATGCTCGGTGCGCAGGCACGTACCGGCCTGATAACAAGCAGGAGAAAACGTCGATGTAAAGGCAGCCAGCGTGGGGAAGGACGTGTTGCTGTAGGTCAGCGTTGCGCCTGCCGGAAAGTCTGCCGAAACCGCGGAGTTCTGCGTCGTGTTCGAGATCAGATAGTAGGTTTGATAGGTGCCGTTGCCCTGCGAGAAATAGCCCAGAAGCACATGGGTCGCGTCGGATGCCAGCACGATCATGTTGTTCGCGGCGGTGGGCGTGGCCCCCGGTCCGTTCTGGGTTGATACCGCGACGGTGCCGGCCGTCTTCTGTGTTGTCGTCAGGCCGACCTGGCTGAACAGATAGTCGGTAGCCGAGATCGCCGGCGCGCCTTCAGCCTGCCAGGCAATCTGATCGACGATCGTGTAATTGTAATATTTGTTCGGGGCGACCGTGGTCTGCAAGGCGCTGACCGTGACGTCGACCGTGGACACGTTGTACCCGGAGACCGACGATTTGGCATATCCGGTGACGATCGGGAGCGATGCGAGATCGGTGGCAACGGAGGCGGTGGTTGGTGCGAGTGCCATCTGGTTCTATTCCTTGATCTGGTGGCCGCGATGCCCCTGGGGCCGCATGCCGGTCATTCTGGATGTTCGGCGCGTGGGTCGGCGCGCTGCGCCGGCCTCAGCTGAAGTTGCCGGTCGTCAGATGCGAGAGGTTCATCAGGGTGATGACGGTGCCGTCCGACAGGCTGATCGACGTGCTGCCGGATGCGTTGACCTGTGCGGCCACAGCGTTGGCCGCTTCGGTCGGGCCATAGCCAAGCAGCGCGATCTTGTCGGCACCCTTGAAGTTCACGATCAGGTCCGCACCGCCCGACTGACCATGCAAGAAGGCAAACACGTCCTGGCCCGAGCCACCGATCATGGTGGACTGGCCGGCGCCACCGTATAGGGTATCGGCCCCGGTCGACCCCGCGCCGGTCAGCGTCTCGTTTCCCTTGCCGGCGTGCAGCACCTGGCCGGCCGAACCCTGCGCTTCCAGCACATCGCCATTGGCCGCACCATACAACGTGGAGTGGCCGGCACCACCTTCCAGCAGATTGTTGCCGGCGCTTCCACCGAACAGCAGGTTGTTGCCGGTGCCGCCCTGCAGCGTCGAACTGCCCGAACCTCCGAGCACGGTTGCGTTGCCGCCGCCGCCGACGAATGCCAGCTTGCCGGAAGCGCCGAAGATCAGGTCGCTGCCATTGCCGGTTGCGCGGACCGTCGCGCTGCCGCTGCCGGCGTAGATGGTATCGACGCCGCCGTTGAGCTGAACCAGGTCTTTCCCGCCGCCGAGCTGGATGCGGTTATGGCCAGTGCCCGTGCTGATGGTATCGGCGCCCAGGCCGCTGTCCTGCACGAAATTGTTGCCGTTGCCCAGCGCGATCTCCCAGGCGCCCGCATCGGTGCCGGGAATGACGATCTTGTTGTTGCCGCCACCGGCTACCACGATTCCAGAACCGCCGGCCGCGTTGAACGCCAGGCTACCGGCGCCACCCAGGACCGACTGCCCGATGTCGGAGTTGCCGAAGACCGTCTGGCCGTTGCCGGCGGCGACGATCGCGTCATACCGGGCCGGCAGCACCGCAGTGCCGGGCAGGGTCTGCACCCACTCTCCCGCCTTGCCCACAGGCACCGCCGCCGGAATGCCATCGGCATCCAGAGCCGGCAAAATCGATCCTGCCTGTATGGCGTTGGTGATGGCGGACGCCAATTGATTAGCCAGCGCAATATTTGCCGCGCTATCCAGGGTCAGGCCCACGGTCTGACCATGAGCCCCCAGCACCGTCACGTTTGCCATAAGATTATCCTGCCTATTTTCGAAATGTTGAAAGAATAGTCTTACAACAAACGATTCTTTTTACTCTTCGTATTTTATAACTAACGTTGTTAGTGTTTGTCTATGTTTGAGTTATTAAAGTAATGTTGTGTATTGATGATGTATATATGACAATTCTGATAATTCCTTCCTAATCAACCAATCCCAACCCAAAGCCACCCAAACCGACGCCCGCTCCATCACGCCACACACGAATCCACCCGAAGCGTTTCGCTACGAGCCAAGGGAGCTAGATATCCATTTCGTTTAATTTGCCCGGGTTGATAGTCTCAAGTTGATTTAATTTTCTGAAGTTGATAGAATTAATCTTGATATTTTATAGTTGACCCGAAGTTATAAGCTTGTTGTGACTTATCCTTGTATTCGCTATCCAAGTCGTGTGGCGATTGGTTGAAACTTTTATGACGCTGCGATCTATCGCTTCGTGCGAGTGAAGCGGCAACGGATCGGATGGTGGACGCGCGCTCGACAGCCGTGTTATACCAGAGCCCCGTTGAGGCTGACTCACTGCCCTGGTTTCCTTGACGGCGAAACTCTGATTCGCTGCCCCTGACGCGGCGATTCGCCGCGAGGGAGGAGCCTGTGGGCAAACCAGTCGCCATCACCCG
>CAINEA010000818.1 GCA_903847525.1 uncultured Acetobacteraceae bacterium
GCCGCCGCCCCCGCCCACCGCCAGCGTCACGATGTCCCCCTTCAGCAGCGCCGTCTTGTCCTTGGATTTCAGCTGCAGCACCTGCCCGCCGCGGCGGATCTCGCAATAGCCGGTGGAACCGGGCTCGCCGCCGAACAGCCCCTCCGGCGGATGGCGGAAGCGGTCGCTGTACAGCGCCAGTTGCACATCATCGGCGATAATCTCGAACCGCCGCAGAAAGCCAAGCCCGCCGCGATTGGCACCGGCACCGCAGCTATCCTGCCGCAAACTGTATTCCAGCACGCGGAAGAAGGAAAAATCCTGGTCCAGCGCCTCGACCGGCGTGTTCGAGCAGTTCGACAACGGCCCATCCACCGCGTCGCAACCATCCGCCTCCGCCGTGGCACCCAGCCCGCCGCCGTAGATTTCCAGATAGACGCTCCATCCATCCGCACCCATGTGCGACAACACGCCGACGGTCGTGGTATCGAACCCCGGTGCCACCACCTTCTCCGGCACCGCCTGGGACAGCGCCTTCATCGTCGCGTTCCAGGCCCGAAAGCAGGCCTCCATGCGCGCGCGCACCGGCGCCGGATGGCGCGGATTCAGCAACGAACCCAGCGGCGCGCTGACCTGCACCGCGCGCGCGGCACCCGCATTGAACGGAATGTCCGGACTGGTCAGCGCCGCCTTGACCGCCGACAGCGCGGCCGAGACGGTCGAGGCGAACGGCGCGTTCAGATTGCAGCCGACCTGCGGCGACGTGCCGGTGAAATCGACGCCGATGGTGTCCCCCTGCACCGTGACCGTGACCCGCACCGGCAAGGGCGCCTCGGTGATGCCGTCGTCATCCACCGCGTCCTCACCGCGATACACGCCATCCGGAACCTCGCGGATCGCCGCGCGCATGCGGGCCTCGGAATAATCCTGCAGCGCCGCCATCACGGCGGTGACCTTCTCCACCCCATAGCGGGCGGCGAGTTCGCGCAACCGCACGCCGCCGATCGCATTGGCCGCCATCTGCGCGTCGAAATCGCCCATGGTCTGGTGCGGCACGCGCACATTGGCGCGCAGCAGCCGCTCGAAATTGCCGCCATGCCAGTCCCGCTTCATGTTCCATTTCATCGGCGGGATGATCAGCCCCTCGGCATAGACATCCGCCGCGAACGGATTAAGCCCGGGACTGCCGCCGCCCAGATCCAGATGATGCGCGACGGAGGCGGAAAAGCCGATCACCTTCCCCGCGACAAAGATCGGATGAAACAAGAACACGTCCTGCAGATGCTGGCCGCCGGAATACGGATCGTTGATGGCGAAGAAATCGTCTTCCTCCAGCGTCTCCACCGGATACAGCGCGGCGCAGGGCTGAAAGATATGGCCGATGGTGCCAAGCTGCATCGGGATCAGTTCCGCCTGCGCGACGGTGTTGCCGCGCGCGTCCAGCAGCGCCGCCGAGCCGTCGCGCGCCTCGCGCAGCACGGTCGAATAGGCCGATCGCACCAGCTTGGCCCCCATCTCCCGGGCGGCGGCGATCAGCGCCTGGCTGATGATGGCGTAATCGACAGGATCGAGCGTCATGCTGCCTTCCCTCGCATCAGGATGTTGCCATGCGTGTCGCGTTCCGCGATCCAGCCGGGCGGAACCCAGATGCTGGAACTGTAGCCTTCGATCAACGCCGGTCCGGTGACGATCTCGCCGGCCGCAAGCCCGGCCGCATCCACCATCGCCGCGGCCACGCTGTCATTGCCGACCCGCACCGGAACATCCGCCGGATGGCTGAGGGTCGTCGCGCGCTCGCGAAATTCCGGCAGCGCCTCCAGCCGCCGGCGAACGCCGAAGCGCAGCCCGACGATCTCGACGCGCCTGCCGGGTTCGCCGCCGTGGAAATACACCCGCCGGTGCGCCGCGGTGAAATGCCCGGCCAGGTCGGCGGCCGTCAGGCCGGGCAGGGCGCCGGGCTCGATCGGCACCGGGATCTCGAATGCCTGACCCACGAAGCGCATATCGGCCGACAGCGAGAAATCCAGCGCGCCGTCCAGGCCCAAACCGTGGAACTCCGTCACCGCCTCGGCCTGAAAGCGGGCGAACGCCTCGCGCAGCACCGCGGGCGCCGAATCATCCAGCGCCGTGCGCCGGGTAACCCCCGCCACTTTGACGAAATCAGCCGATAGCAGGCCGAGGGCCGAGATCACGCCGGGGTTCGGCGGCACCAGGATCTCCGGCACACCGAGCTCCTCGGCGATTTCCGCGGCCAGCAACGGGCCGGCCCCGCCGAAAGGCAGCAGGGCATAGTCGCGCGGGTCGCGGCCGCGTTCGGTGGAAACCAGTTGGATCGCGCGGACGATGTTGGCTACCGTCAGCCGGATCGCCGCCGCCGCCGCACCGGCGATGTCGGTGCCCAGCCGCGCGGCGATCGGTGCGAATGCGGCATGGGCGCGCTCGGCATCCAGCTTCATCGCCCCGCCCAGAAACGCGTCCGCGCGGATCGTGCCGCGCACCAGATGCGCATCCGTCACCGTCGGTTCGGTGCCGCCATGGCCGTAGCAGGCCGGGCCTGGCATCGCCCCCGCACTGCGCGGTCCCACGCGCAGCATGCCGCCATCGTCGATCCACACCAGACTGCCGCCCCCGGCCCCGACCGAGACGATGTCCAGCACCGGCGTGCGGATCGGCAGCCCATCGATCTCGGTCTCCGGCGACAACGACGCCTCGCCGTCCACCACCAGGCTGACATCGGTGGAGGTTCCACCCATGTCGAAGGTGATCAAATTGCCGCGCGCGGACCTTGCCGCCTGGCGAATGGCCCCCACCACGCCGGCGGCTGGTCCGCTGAACAGCGCGGTAATGGCGGTCTGGCGCATCGCCACCGCCGGCAGCCGCCCGCCATTGGATTGCATCACGCTGAAATGGCCGCGGAAACCCGCTTGCGCCAACGTCGCCTCGAACCGGTCCAGGTAACGGTCGATCACCGGCTGCACATAGGCCGACAGCACGGTGGTGGAGGCACGCTCGTACTCGCGGAACTCGCAGGCCACGGCATGCGAACAGGCGATGCGCAGGCCCGGCAATTCGGCCGCGATCGTATCGCGCAATCTCTGCTCATGAACCGGGGAGGCATAGGCCGACAGCAGGCAGATCGCCACCGCGTCATAACCCCCCGCGGCCAGCGCCGGCAGCAGGGTGCGGCGGATATCCACCTCGTCCAGCGGCAGGATCACGTCGCCGGATGCGACGATCCGCTCCGCCACCTCGTAACAATCGTGCCGCGCGACCGGCGAGGCCGGCTTGGCATAGCGCAAATCGTAAATATTGCGCCGGTCGTGGCGCTGCAGGAACAGGATGTCGCGAAACCCCTGCGTGGTGACGAACGCCACCCGCGCCCCCTTGCGCTCCAGGATCGCATTGGTCGCCACCGTGGAGCCATGCACCAGATCCGCGATGTCGCCGGGGGAGATACCGGCCGCGCCGATGGCCGCATAGGCGCCGATGTCCGGACTATTCGGCGTGCTCGGCACCTTCGCCACTTCCACCCGGCTGCCATCGACGGCGACGATGTCCGTGAACGTGCCGCCAACCTCGATGCCAACCCGCATGCAAATCCCCGCGTGACGCCTTTGCCCGGATCATCCACCGGCCCGGGTCGGCGGGCAAGGCAGGGGCACAGCAGCGACACCGCGCCAATGCGGGCTTCGGCTGTTTGACGCTGCGAACCACCGCAACTAGCATCCTTCCGCATAACAGTAGCGCACCAAGTGCGCAGCGGGGAGCACGGAATGATGCGAAACAGCTTCGGTCCTGTCGCGTTGCTGGGAACATTTTTGGCCATCGGCACGGCCACGGCGCAGGTCGCGCCGCTCAAGCTCGGCATCTTCTTCGAACTCACCGGTGCGGCCTCCTATCCCGCGGAAAGCGGGCGCCTCGGCGTGGATCTGGCAATCGACGAGATCAACAAATCCGGCGGGATCGCCGGGCGAACGATCCAGCCCTTCATCGCCGACAACCAAACCGACCCGACCGTGGCGGTCGGCGAAATCAAGCGACTGGTGCTGCAGGAAAAGGTGGATGCCGTGATCGGCCCGCTGGTCAGCCAGGATGCGCTGGCCGCACTGCCGATCACGACGGAGGCAAAACTGCCGGAACTTGGCTCCACCGGCTCGGAACTGATCACGCCGCAGGTCGGACCCTATTACTTCAGCGTGCTGATCAACGCGGAGTCCCAGGCCAAGGCGATGATCGGACAGGCCGTCGCGGCCCTCGGCGCCAAATCGGCCGCGGTGCTGTCCGATAGCGGCGCCCAGGCAAAAACCTTCGTCGAGGCGCTGAAGAAGGAGATGGCGGCACGCGGCATGAAACTGACCGGCGCCCAGGAATACCAGTACCGGGCGACCGACATGTCGCCGCAATTGCTCGCCCTGAAGCGCGGGGCTCCGGACACGCTGTTCCTGTTCTCCTCCACCGGAGAGGACGTCGGCAATGCGCTGAAGGGCCTCGGCGAATTGGGCTGGAAGGTGAAAGTCACCGGAAACTACACGGTCGCCACCTTCGCACCCTCCGCCATCGCCATAGCCGGGGCGGATGCCTTCAAGGACGTCACCGGCCTCAGCTACACCGCCTTCACCTATTGCTCGCCGTCGGACCTGCCCAAGCCCTTCGGCGATTTCCTGACCCGCGTCCGTGCGTTCCAGCCGGATCGCGCGGCCAAGCTGTCGCTGCCCTACGCCGCCACGCTGTACGACAACGTCTATCTGCTGAAGGCCGCGATCGAGGGCTCCGGCGGAAAGACCGACGGACCCACGATCGCCGCCTGGATCGAGGCGAACGCGAAAGACTTCAAAGGCGTGCTGCAGAACCTCAGCCCGAGCCCGGCCACGCATTTCCTGGTCGGTCCCGACGCGCTGTCCGCCGTCTACCCGGACCGCATCCTCCCCGGCGGCATGCAGCAGCGCTTCGGCTGCAACTAGGCGGGATCCGTTCGCCGGTGCCGTTGAATGGATGACCTCCTGATCATCGCGGTGCGCGGCATCGGCCTTGGATCGATCTACGCCCTGGTCGGCATCAGCTTCAACGTGGTCTTCAACGCCAGCGGCATCCTGAACTTCGCCCAGGGCAACATGCTGGTGCTGGGTGGCCTCTTCGCTTTCCTGGTGTTGCCGCTGGCACCCGATGTCACCCAGTGGATGATCTTTCTGCCCCTGGCGGCCGTTGCCCTTGCGGCGCTGATGGCGGTGCAGGGCGGCATCACCCTGCTGCCGCTGCGTTCCTCGGTGGAGCAGCATTCCTGGCTTATCACCACGCTCGCGGCATCCGTGATCATCGGGGCGGTGCTGCTGCTGTACCAGGGGGCCGTGCAGCAATCGGTGCACAGTCCCTTTGCGAATTTCTCCCTGGCGGGAACCCGCGTGCCGGCGACCTATGCCGCGTCGGTGCTGCTGGCGCTGTTCTGGTATGTCGCGCTGCGGCTGTTTCATACGAAGCTGTTGGTCGGCCTGGCGATCAGCGCGATCGCACAGGACATGGACGCGGCCCGCGCGGCGGGCATCCGGGTGCGACGGCTGCAGATCGGCGCCTTCGCGATCAGCGGTCTGGTGGTCGGCTCCGCCGGCTTCGTGGCCGCGCCGATGATGGCGATCGCCAACGATTCCGGCCTCGCCTATGTGATGAACGGCTTCGTCGCCGCGGTGGTCGGCGGCCTCGGCAGCAACCTCGGCGCTCTGGTCGGTGGCGCGCTGGTCGGCGTGGTGTCGATGTACGCGGCCTTCGAGTATGGCGGGGAGTTCCAGAACGCCGTCTCCCTGGGTCTGCTGGTGGGCGTGCTGATGCTGCGGCCGCAGGGGCTGTTCGGACGCCCGGCGGCACGTCGTGTCTGATACGCAATTACGGCTCGGGATCGGCCTGGTCGTCGCCAGCATCCTCCTCCCGTCGCTGCTGGGCAGCGCCTACTGGGCCCATAACTTCCTGATCGTGAATCTGTTCGTCACCGTCGCGGTGGCGCAGAACATGCTGCTGGCCGATGCCGGGCAGGTATCCTTCGGCCATGGCGCGGTGTTCGGCATGTCCGCCTATCTGGTCGGGATCATCTCCGGCCTGTGGGGATATGACTACGCAATCGGCGCGCTCGCCGGGGTTGGCGGCGCGCTGGCGCTCGGCCTGCTGTTCGCGCTGCCGTCGCTGCGCGTGCAGGGATACTATCTCGGCTTCGTCACGCTCAGCGCGGCCGTGGTGTTTCCCGAAATGCTGGTTGCCTTCAACGACATCACCAACGGGATCAACGGCATCAACCGCACGGTGCCGTCGCTGACCGCGCCCTTGTTTTCAGGCCTGTCCTGGCTGTCGTTCCTGGTGATGGCGCTCACCGTGGCGACCCTGGCCGGCCATGCCTGGCTGCGAACCACCTCCGCCGGCCGGAAGATGCGGGTGGCCGCCGTCAGCCCGGAGGCAGCCATGACGCTCGGGCTCGACCCGGGGCGCCTTCGCTTCCTGGCCTTCACAATCGCCGCCCTCGTCACCGGCCTGGCGGGAACGCTGTACGTGCCGGTGCTCGGCTTCGTCAGCCCCTATGCGTTCCGCGTCGACCTGTCGATCTACTTCTTCTTCTGCGTCATCGTCGGCGGCCAAGGCCAGTTGCTGGGGCCGCTCATCGGCGCCTGGATCCTGTACCTGGTGCCGAACGCGCTGCTCGCCGACCTCGCGAACTACCGGCTGCTGGGCTACGGAATCATCGCCTTGCTGATCATGCTGGTGTTTCCCGATGGCGTGGTGGGCAGCATCGTGTCCTTCAGCCGGCGCCATCGCCTGCGCGCCCGCATCGCCGGGATCGGCATCGACCCCGTGCTGTCCTGGGCCGGCATCCGGCCGAGCCAGGAAAGCGGCGCTGCGATCACCGTTCGCGGCGCCCGCAAGCAGTTCAACTCGCTCGCGGCGCTGGGCGGCGTCGACCTCACGGTCATGGCCGGCTCGGTGCACGGCCTGGTCGGCCCCAACGGATCCGGCAAGACCACGCTGCTGAATGTCGTGTCCGGATTCATTCCGCTGACGGCCGGAAGCGTGCAGGTTCGGGACAGGGACACCACCCGCATGCCGGCCTTCCGCGTCGCCCGCCTAGGCGTCGGGCGAACGTTTCAGACGCCGCGCGTCTTCGAGCAGATGTCGATTTGGGAGAATCTCGAAATCGGCGCGGATGTGCACAGCGGAAACAACAACTGGCTGATGGAGATGCTGGAACCGTTCCGCGGCGAATGGAGCGAGAACAACCCGGACCTGCTGGCCCATGCGCAGCGCCGGGTGCTCGAAATACTCCGCACGGTCGCCAGCGATGCGGACATCCTGCTGCTCGACGAACCCGCGGCCGGGCTGTCCGCCATCGAACGGCGTGACTTCGCCCGCCTGATCCGTTTCCTGCGCGACCGCCTCGGCAAGACCGTTTTGCTGGTCGAGCACGATTTGGCGCTGGTGTGGAAAGTCGCCGACCGCATTACCGTTCTGGACGCCGGGCGGATCGTCGCCGAAGGCCCGCCCGACGCGATCGCCACCGACCCGCGCGTGCGTGCGCTGTTCACGGGCAGCCCCGATGCTTGAGGTAAGGGGCCTGCACGCGGGATACGGCAGGGTCCCGGTACTGCACGGCATCGACCTCACGGTCCGGCCTGGCGAGATCGTGCTGGTGCTCGGGCCGAACGGTGCCGGCAAATCTACCCTTCTGCGCAGCATCTGCGGCTTCATCCGCCCGACGCAGGGCAGCGTGCGGCTGGACGGCGACGACGTAACCGGCCTGGCCCCGGAGGCGATCACCCGGCGCGGCATGCGCCTCGTGCTAGACGGCCATCGGGTATTCCCCGAACTCTCGGTGCGCGACAACATCCGCCTCGGTGCCGCATTCCGCGGCGGCCGGCCGGATTTCGAGGAGATGGCCGCCCCGGCTCTGGAAATGTTCCCCATTTTGCGGGAAAAGCTGCTCTCCCCGGCGCGCGACCTCAGCGGCGGCCAGCAGCAGATGCTCGCCCTCGCCCAGGCCTTCGTCGCGCAGCCGAAGGTGCTGCTCTGCGATGAACCCTCGCTCGGCATTGCCCAGGCGCTGATCCCGCCCATCCTCGAATTCCTGCGCCGCTGGGCCGCGCGTGGCACCGCGGTGGTCATCGTCGAACAGCAGATCGACAGCGCGCTGGCCGTTGCCGACCGGGCGGTGATCCTGGAGCGCGGCGAAATCCGCCTCAGCGGCGCGGCCGAGGAACTGAAGCGCGACGCCCGCGTGCACGCGATCTATCTGGGCCTGGATGAAACGGAGGAATGACATGGAGCCAAAAGACGGACCATCACTCGAGGACCGCCTGCGGGCGATCGAGGACCGCGATGCCATCCGGCAACTGAAAGCCTTCTACGCGCGTTGCGCCGACGAGAAATACACCGACGATCACCAGCGCAAATCGCAGGCGGAGATCGACGCGATCACCCGCAGGCAGGTGGATGCGACCTTCACCCCGGATGCGGTCTGGGACGGCGGGGTCCAGTTCGGCATCCGCGACGGGCGGGAAGCGATCTACGACCATCTGCGCGCCGGCGGCTGGAATTTCGCGCTGCATTATTTCGTCAGCCCGGTGATCACGCTCGCCGGCGACACCGCGCACGGCTCCTGGATGCTCTGGCAGCCCTGCACGCTCACCCGGAACAACCGCGCCATGCTGATGTCGGCCATCACCGAGGACGATTACGTTCGCACCCCGCAGGGCTGGCGGATGCGGCGCATGGGCTTCACGCTGAAATTCATCACGCCCTTCGATCGCCCCTGGTCGATCGGCCGCAACGCGGTGTTCACGGAATAGATCGGACGCCGCGCCTTGCCCAGCAAGGCAAAATCTATCAGCGCTGACGCTGGCGGAGCAACTCCAATCCGAAAACGGTTACCACCGCCAACGCGATCAGGATCGTGGAGATGGCGGCAATGGTCGGTTCGATCTGGTCGCGCAGCGCGTTGTACATCCGCCGCGGCAGCGTGGACATCTCGCCGCCGGAGATAAAATACGAAACGATCACCTCATCGAAGGACGATATGAAGGCCAGCAGCGCGCCGGACACCACGGAAAGCCGAATCTGCGGCAGCGTCACGCTCCAGAACGCCCGCAGCCACGGCGCGCC
>CAINEA010000819.1 GCA_903847525.1 uncultured Acetobacteraceae bacterium
ATGATGCTTTCCTTGTCGTTGGCATTGCTCAATCGCGGCACGGTAAGCGCCGGCCGCACCTCGATTCTGGACCGCGCGCCGGTCAGTGCCCCGGCCACCGGAACGGATGGGGCCAAGCCCGGCGAGACGCCGCCAGCTGCGCCCGCCAAGCCGTCCGGCCCGGCCGTCCCGACCAATTGATCCGGCCGGCACGCGCCGGCCACTGTGCGGATACCTGCCATGTGTGACGTTTTTCCGGCGGGCTTCCCGTACGCCGAGTCGGCTGCCTATAAGGGACTCCCATGACGCGGTATGTATTCATCACCGGCGGTGTGGTCTCCTCCCTCGGCAAGGGCATCGCCTCCGCAGCGCTTGGTGCGCTGTTGCTCTCCCGCGGCTACCAGGTGCGGCTGCGCAAGCTCGACCCCTATCTGAACGTCGATCCCGGCACCATGAGCCCGCTGCAGCACGGCGAGGTGTTCGTCACCGATGACGGCGCGGAGACCGATCTCGATCTCGGCCACTACGAGCGCTTCACCGGCGTATCCGCCCGCCGGTCCGACAACGCCACCACCGGGCGCATCTATTCCGAAGTGATCGCCCGCGAACGAAAGGGCGACTATCTCGGCGCCACCGTGCAGGTCATTCCGCACATCACCGACGCCATCAAGGACGCGATCACCCGCGACACGGACGGCCTCGATTTCGTGCTGATCGAGATCGGCGGCACGGTCGGTGACATCGAAAGCCTGCCGTTCCTGGAAGCCATTCGCCAGCTCGGCAACGAACTCGGATCGCAGCGGGCGATGTTCGTCCACCTGACCCTGCTGCCCTACATCCCCTCCGCCGGCGAGCTGAAGACCAAGCCGACCCAGCACTCGGTCAAGGAACTTCTCAGCGTCGGCATCCAGCCGCAGATGCTCCTCTGCCGCTGCGACCGCCCGATCCCCGAGAACGAGCGCCGCAAGATCGCCCTGTTCTGCAATGTCCGCCCCGAAGCGGTGATCGCCGCGCTGGACGTGGACACGATCTACGCCGTGCCGATCAGCTACCACGCCGAAGGCATGGACCGCGAAGTGCTGCGCCACTTCAACCTGCCGTTCGACAGCGAGCCGGACCTGCAGCGCTGGCAGCACATCGTCGATGTCGTGCACCAGCCCGAGGGCGAGGTGCGAATCGCCGTGGTCGGCAAATACACCAACCTGCTCGACAGCTATAAATCCCTGGCCGAGGCGCTGGCGCATGGCGGCATCGCCAACCGTGTGCGGGTCCGCCTCGATTGGGTGGACAGCGAGATCTTCGAGCAGCCTAACGCCGTCGCCCGGCTGGAGGGCGTGCACGCCATCCTCGTGCCCGGCGGCTTCGGTGAGCGCGGCACGGAAGGCAAGATCGAGGCCGTGCGCTTCGCCCGGGAACACCGGGTGCCGTTCTTCGGCATCTGCTTCGGCATGCAGATGGCGGTGATCGAAACCGCCCGGCATTTGGCGGGCCTGTCCGAGGCCTCCTCCACCGAGTTCGGTCCCTGCGATACCGCCGTCGTCGGCCTGCTCACCGAATGGGCCCGCGGCAACGAGATCGAGCGGCGCGAGGCCGGCGGCAATCTCGGCGGCACCATGCGCCTCGGCGCCTTCCCGGCGGTGCTGGGCCAGGGCAGCCTGGTGCGCTCGATCTACGGCGGCGCGCCGTCCATCGAGGAACGCCACCGCCACCGTTACGAGGTGAACGTGCACTACAAGGACCAGTTGGAAGCGGC
>CAINEA010000820.1 GCA_903847525.1 uncultured Acetobacteraceae bacterium
AACCCCGCTTCGCTGAGACCCTTTTGGAATTGCACCTTGTTTCGAGCCATCGTCCCTGCCTCGCTAAATCGAATGTTCACGATATGTGCCACGAAAGAGAAGCTGAGAAAAGTGCGTAAACAGGAACTCTATTGTCGATTAGGCTGCACAATTGTGTGCCTGCGGGTGTGCCCTTCCTTCCTCACTTCGTCCCATAGAGCCGGTCCCCCGCATCCCCCAACCCCGGCCGGATATAGGCGTGTTCGTCCAACCCCCGATCGATCGCCGCCGTAAAAATCTGCACATCCGGGTGCTCGCCGGTCAGCGCGGCAATACCTTCGGGGGCGGCCAACAGGCAAACAAAGCGGATCTGGGTGGCGCCGGCCTGTTTCAGGCGGGCGACGGCGGCGGCGGCGGAGTGGCCGGTGGCGAGCATGGGGTCGACGATGATGACCAGTCGTTCGCTGATGTCGTCGGGTAGTTTCACGTAGTATTCCACTGGAACCAAAGTGTGCGGATCGCGGTACAGGCCGATATGGCCGACGCGGGCGGAGGGAACGAGATCCAGCATACCGTCCAGGATGCCATTGCCCGCCCGCAGCACGGGGACGAAGCAGAGTTTTTTGCCGGCGAGCTGCGGGGCTTCCATCGGCTCCAGCGGCGTATGGATCATCACGGTCTGCATCGGCAGTTCGCGCAGCACCTCATAAGCCATCAGCAGGCTGATCTCGCGGGCGATTAGGCGGAACTTGGCGGTGCTGGTGTCGCGGTTGCGCAGCAGGGTCAGCTTGTGCTGGACCAGCGGGTGGTCGACGATCGTGACGCTCATGCCTCCAGGCCCCGGCCCTTTTGCAGGGCCAGTTCGGCGGCATCCGGCACGTCCGCGGAAAAATAACCGGCGGCCTTCTTGGCATCCATTTCGACGCTGGCGTCAGGGGGGATGAGTTCGTTGGGGATGGGCACGCGGGTAACGACATCGATGCCGCCGGCGACCAGCGGGGCGTATTTGAGGTTGCTCATGGATACTAACCGGTCGATGCGGGTGATGCCGAGCCAGTGCAGCACGTCGGGCATCAGTTCCTGGAAGCGCATGTCGGTGACGCCGGCGATGCATTCGGTGCGCTCGAAATAGCGTTCGGCGCGGTCGCCGCCTTCCTGGCGCTTGCGGGCATTATAGACGAGGAATTTGGTTACCTCGCCCAAGGCGCGGCCTTCCTTGCGGTTATAGACGATTACGCCGACGCCGCCCTGCTGGGCGGTTTCGATGCACATCTCGATGCCGTGGGCGAGGTAGGGGCGGCAGGTGCAGATGTCCGAGCCGAACACGTCCGAGCCGTTGCATTCGTCGTGCATGCGGCAGGTGATGCGGGTGGTGGACTTGCCGAGCAAAGCGGGGTCGCCGAACAAATAGACGGTCATGCCGCCGATCGGCGGCAGGAATATTTCGAGGTCCGGGCGGGTGACGAGTTCGGGGAACATGCCGCCGGTCTGTTCGAACAGAGCGCGTTTCAGGTCCTTCGGGTTGATGCCGAAGCGCCGCGCGATGCCGGGCAGCCACCAGACCGGCTCGATGGCGATCTTGGTGACGCGGGCGTCGCCGTTCGGGCCGAGCACCACGCCGTCGGGGCTGAGGCGGCCGATTGAGATGGCGGCGACGATCTCGGGCATATTGATATGGGCGCGGGTGATGGCGATGGTCGGGCGGATGTCCCAGCCGGCGGCGATGCGGTCGGCATAGACCGCGCCGGTCATGTGGCCCCAGGGATCGAGCGAGACGATGCGGTCCGGGTCGTGCCATTGCGGGAAGGGGCCGATCTGCACGGCGGGGGCGGTGTCGGTCAGGTCCGCGCGGTGGGCGGGGTCGAGCTGGCCGGCGGCGATGGCCAAGGCGCGGTACAGCGAATAGGCGCCGGCATGGGTGCCGA
>CAINEA010000821.1 GCA_903847525.1 uncultured Acetobacteraceae bacterium
ATGGCGAGGCGCTGGCGCTGGCCACCTGACAACTGCACGCCGCGCTCCCCCACGCGGGTGGCGAGGCCGTCGGGCAAGGCGGCGACGAACTCGGAGAGAGCGGCCCGGCCGATGGCGGCGGCGATATCGTCCGCCGACGCGTTCGGGCTGGCGATGCGGATGTTGGCTTCCAGCGTGTCGTTGAACAAATAGGCATCCTGCGCAACGAGAGCGATGCGGGCACGCAGCGCGTCCAGCGTCCATTGCAGGGTGTCGATGCCATCGATCTGGATCGCCCCGGTGTCCGGGTCCCAGAAGCGCAGCAGCAGATTGGCGATCGTGGTCTTGCCGGCGCCGGACGCGCCGACGAGGGCGACGGTACTGCCGGGCCGGATCGTGAAGTTCACGTGGTCCAGCGCGGGGAGCGTGTTCGGCTCATAGGCGAAGGTGACGTTGTCGAAGCGGATGGCGGAACCGCCCGCCACCGGCAAGGGGGTTAGCGGGCCATCGTTGATGCGCACCGGTTCGGCATGAACGACATGCAGCCGGCGGGTGGAGGCGATGGTGTCGGCAAGTTGGCGGCCGACCTGGGAAATCTCGGACACCGGCAGGAAGGCGGCGACCGAAATCAGGATGGCCAGCGGCAGGAAGCCAGCGCCGATCCAGCCATGCAGCACCAGGATCGCACCGGTGGCGGCGACGGCGAGGCCGCCGAGGCCGGTGACGGCATCCAGCGCGGCACCCTGGCGGGACAGATCGGCCTGCAGCGCCAGCCGCAGGGCTTGATACTCTCGCACGCGGGCCAGGAAGGCCGCGCGCCTTGTGCTGGTGGCCTGGAAGGCGATCAGGTCCGACAGGCCCTGGATGGTTTCGGTCACGTGGGCCGACAGCAGGCCAAGCGCGCCACGGGCCTGCGAGCCCATCCGGTCGATCTTTCGCCGGCCCAGCACGGGCGAAAGCGCGGCGAAAGCGAGGAAGGGCAGCAGCACCAGTGCCAGCGGCCAGGCGTACCAGGCCAGCGCCGCCAGCACGGAAGCGGGAACCAGCACGCAGACAACGGCCGGGGCGACGGTATGAGCGAAGAAATACTCCACCGTCTCGATATCCTGCGTTGCCAGCGCGACCAGGTCGCCGGAGCGCCGGCGAAGCAGGTAGGCAGGCGCCAGGGCGTCGAGCTTGGCGAACAGGTCGATGCGCATCTCGGCCAGCAGGCGATAGGCCATGTGGTGCGCGAGCCAGGATTCCAGCCAGTGCAGCAGGCCGGCCAACGGCGCGACGATCAGCAGGGCCACGGCCGACCGGTTATAGTCCTGCCCGGCGGCGACCGCGGCGATGACCTGGGCGCCGAGCACGCCGATGCCGATGAAGGCGACGACACGGCCGATGCCGAACAAGACGGTGGCGGCCAACTGGCCGCGCCACGGACGGATGAAACCGAGCAAGGTCTGCAGCGTGACGCCCCAGCCGATCTCCGCCGCGTCCTGATCGATCGGGCGCACCTGGGGCCGCGATGGATCAGCCTCACGCGTGGGGGCCGTTGCGGTGGAAAGGATCGGCGTAAGATCGGCGATCGCCGCACCGGCATCATCCGCTGCCTGCGCGCCCATCAGGCGGCGGTACGGGCCATCCTGGCCGATCATGCCGGCGTGGCTGCCGGTCTGCACGACGCGGCCGGCATCCAGCACCAGAATGCGGTCGGCCGCGATGACGCTGGACAGGCGATGCGCCAGGATCAGCGTGGTGCGCCCGCGCATCAGGCGATCGAGCGCTTGCTGGATAGTGGCCTCGTTCTCGGCGTCCACCGCGGACAGGGCTTCATCCAGGATTAGGATCGGCGCGTCGCGCAGTAAAGCGCGTGCGATCGCTAGGCGCTGGCGCTGGCCTCCGGACAGGCGGGTGCCACGCTCGCCGATCATCGTGGCGTAGCCGTCTGGCAACGTTTGCACGAATTCGTGCAAATTGGCGGCCTGGGCGGCGGCTTCCACCTGTGCCTGGCTGGCGTCGGGGCGGCCAAGGAGGAGGTTTTCCTCGATGGAACCGTGGAACAGATAGGTGTCCTGCGCAACGACCGCGATCAGTGAACGGACCTGGGCGGGGTCGAGGGTGCGCAGATTGTGGCCGCCGATGCGGATGGCGCCCGATTGCGGGTCGTGCTGGCGCAGCAGCAGACGGACGATCGAGGATTTGCCGGCGCCGGACGGACCGACAATGCCGATCCGCTCCCCGGCGGCGACACGGAAGGCCAGTCCGTCATGCGCGGCGCCGCGTCCACCGGGATAGGCGAAGCCGACCGTGTCAAACTCAATTTCCGGGCGCAGGCCGGGGATTTGGGCATGGGTTCCGTCGGGCAGGGCATCCTGCTGCTCCAACAGGGCATGCACGCCGGCGGCGGCGGATTGGCCGACCATGCCCTGGTGCAGCACCGAGCGCAGGTCGCGCAGCGGGCGGAAGATCTCGGTGCCGGCCATCAGCACGATCAGCAGCGCGGCCAGGCTCATCCGGCCTTCGCTGACGCGCCAGGCGCCCAGGATCAGCGCGGCGGCGGCCCCGAAGGCGCAGCCGAAATCAGTGATGCCGCGAGTCAGGATGCTCAGGGCCAGCACCCAGAGCGTGCTGTTGGACAGCGCCCTCGCCTTCTCCGCCAGCCGCCGGCCATAGGCGGCGCTCTGGCCGAAGGACTTCAGCGTCGGCAGGCCCTGCACGGCGTCGAGGAACTCCTCGCCGAATGCCTTGAAGCTTTTGCCGCGGTCGAGGCTGGCGCGGCGGTCCTGGCGGTGGATGGCAGCCGGCAGCAGCAGGGTGAACAGGGCCGCCGCGAGCAGCACGCAGGCAATCGGAACATCCCACCACGCGATGAACAGGAAGATCGCTACCGGAGCACAGGCGGCGACGCAGACCTGGGGAAGGTACTGACAGAAGAAGGTTTGCAGTTGCTCCACGCCGTCGATCATCGACAGCATCACGCCGCCGGTGCGCTCCCCGGCGAACCAGGCCGGGCCGAGGGCCACGATGCGGTCGAACAGGCGTGCGCGCAGATCGCCCTGCACGCGGGCTGCGGTGGCGTGGGCGACGATCGTGCGGGCGTGGTCCAGCCCTGCCCGCAACAGGATGGCGGCGGCGGCGGCCAGCAGCCAAATGGCCTGTTGCGCCAGCCCGGCACCGGAGAACACGCCGGCGAGGAACAGACCGACGAACACGAAGCGGGCGATGCCAGCCGCGAGGGCCAGCAGGCCGAGCGCCACGCAGGCGGCGATGCGTCCGCGCAGGCCTTGGGTCATCCGCCAGAGCCGCCAATCGAAATACACGCAATCACCCCGCATTCAGCAGACGCCAGTTGACCTGACCGGAGCGGCGATGGGAACCTTTTTCCCACAGGGGAGTTGGCAACCGGCGGGTTGAGATACGCGCGTCCAACGACTACGATTGAAGCCGATGAAATCTTATTCGTTCGCGTTCTCCGTCCACCTGTTTCCCAGTTCCATTTTGCCGCGCACGGCACGGGAGCCTCTGCCATGGCGGTAGACCTTTACGAGACCCTCGGCGTCCAAAAGACCGCGACCGCCGATGAGATCCGCTCCGCCTACCGCAAGCTGGCAAAGAGCAATCATCCGGACCTCAATCCCGGCAACAAGGCGGCGGAGGAGCGGTTCAAGGCGATCGCCTCGGCCTATGACATTCTGTCGGACCCGGCCAAGCGGACGCGGTATGACAGCGGCGAGATCGACGCGACCGGCGCGGAACGGCCGCAGGGCCCAGGTTACTCGTACCATGCCGGCGGGCCGCGCGGGCAGAAATACAGCTATGATGGCGGGTTTCCCGAAGGCGATGGCGGCGAGGATTATTCCGACATCTTCAGCGACCTGTTCCGGCGCGGGGAGTTTTCCCAGGGCGGACCAGGCGGTCCCGGCGGCCCTGAAATACGGATGCGCGGGCGCGACCGGATCTATTCGCTGGATGTGGCGTTCCTCGATGCGGTGCGCGGCGCGACCAGCCGGATCGGCCTGCCGGACGGCAAGAGCATGGATGTGCGCATCCCACCCGGCATCGACGATGGTCAGATCCTGCGGCTGAAAGGCCAGGGCGGCCCCGGTATCGGCGGCGGGCCGGCCGGCGATGCACTGATCGAGATCCATATCCTGCCGCATCCGCACTATACCCGCGACGGCAGCGACATCACGATTGAGGTGCCGGTGAGCGTGGCCGAGGCCGTGCTCGGCGGCAAGATCAGCGTGCCGACCCCGGCCGGGCCGGTGAACCTGACCGTTCCGCCGCAATCCAGCACCGGCACGAAGCTGCGCCTGCGCGGCCGTGGCATACCCGCCCGCGGCGGCAAACCGGCGGGCGATCAGTATGTGACGCTGAAGATCGTCCTCAATCCGAAGGACGAGACGCTGGCCAAATTCCTGCGCGAGCGGGAGGCGATGCCTGACTTCGATCCACGCCGGGACCTGATGGGGGCCACATGATCACGTTCGAGGAACTGTGCCGGCAGGTCGCAGGCCTTCAGGCCGAGGCGCTGCGGCGATGGATCGCCAATGACTGGGTGCGCCCGGCGGGCGGGATGCCCGCCTATCGCTTCGAGGACATCGACGTCGCCCGGGTGCGACTGATCTTCACCCTCCGCCAGGAACTCAGCGTGGACGAGGAGGCGATGCCGATCGTGCTATCCCTGCTCGACCAGTTGCATGATACCCGGCGGCATCTGCACCGTTTGCAAGCAGCCATCGATGCGTCGCTGCCCGTGGAGACCAAGGAAAAGATCCGCGATGCACTGCGCCCTGTGATCGTGGACGCGGAATAGACGCAAGGCGAACCCGCCGTTTCCGCATGGCAGCAGTTTTGCATGGCTGTTGATGACTGGTTCACGCTGAAAAAAGCGGCGGAATCGTTAAACCGGACTATATCCACTTCAACGGATCGGCGGTGCGCACATTGTGCAAGCCGGGGGATTCTGGAGGCATTCACAATTTGCCGGTAAAGCGCGCATTCATGACCAAGATCATCAGCTGGAATTTGCTGCGCCTGACCGGCGCGACCGTGCACGACGTGGCGGGGCTTGTACGGCGAGAGCGGCCGGACCTGCTGCTGATGCAGGAAGCGACCGAGGAAATGAACGAACTGCCGGAGATCCTCGGCGGGGACTACGCGCGCTGCCCGCTGCCCGGACGCATTCATGGCCTGGCGATGTGGCAGCCGACTCCCTTTCTCGCCCCGCCCTCCATCCTGAAGCTGCAATCGGGAGCCCTGGTGCGCCGCGTGGCGCAGATCGTCGACCTTGGACCGTTCAGCGTCGCCAATGTGCATCTGTCGCACGGCCAGGTGCTGAACCGGCGTCAGCTCAACCGCATCGCACAGGCGCTGCCGGCGCGCGCGGCGGTATTGGGAGATTACAATTTGGTCGGCCCCACATTGGTGTCCGGCTTTCATGACGTTGGACCGCGGCGGCCAACCCATATCGCGGCGGACATCGTGCCGTTGCGGCTGGATCGCTGCCTGGTGCGCGGACTGCATTGCGTGCGCTCTAGCGTGCTGCCGCGGGAAAACTCCGATCATCATCCGATCGTTGTGGCGCTCGAGGTTGTCGCGGCCCGCGGAGCCCTGGCGGCCTGATCCGACACCCAGGATTGCACGCCGGCGGATTGCCTGCCGGCCCAGCTGTCCGTAGACCGATGGCAGGGGGATTGCCTTGCCCATCACAGAGCCAAATTCGCTGGTCGCGTTCCTGACCGACACAAGAACCGTTGTCGCCATGGCTGTCCATGTCGCGATCGCCGGCTGGGTGAGCGTCCATGCCCTGCTGCACAAGCGGGATGTCGGTTCCACCGCCGGTTGGATCGGGCTGGCCTGGCTGTCACCGCTGTTTGGCGGTGCACTGTATTTCGTCTTCGGCATCAACCGGGTGCAGCGCCGAGCGCAGGAACTGCACGACGCCACTCCCGGATCAGCCATGACCGCACGGCTTGCGGGAGACATGGCGCCGGAGGAGAGCGCCGGGAGCTTGCCCGGCAGCGAGCGGGACGATCACCTCGCGGCGCTGGACCGGGCCGCTGGCCTGATCACCGGACGGCCGGCGCTGAACGGCAACCGGGTGACAAAGCTGCGCAACGGCGATGAAGCCTATCCGCAGATGCTGGCGGCGATCGAGGCGGCACAGACCAGCATCGCGCTGTGCAGCTACATCTTGCGGGATGACGCCGCCGGCGGACCGTTCATCGATGCGCTGGCCCGCGCCAAGAGCCGCAACGTGGAAGTGCGCGTGCTGATCGACGGCATTGGCGGCGGATATTTCACCTCCCGCGCCTATCGGCGTCTGCAACGCGAGGGCGTGCCGGCGGCGCGGTTCATGCACTCGCTGATGCCCTGGCGGATGCCGTTCCTCAATCTGCGCACGCATAAGAAGATCCTGGTGGTGGACGGCGCGCACGCCTTCACCGGCGGGCTGAACATCGGGGCCGAAAACGTCTTGGCGCTGAAGCCGCGCCATCCGGTGCTGGACAACCATTTTGCCGTCCGCGGGCCGGTGGTTGGGCAGTTGATGGCAGCCTTCGCCAATGACTGGCTGCTGGCGACCGGAGAAACGCTGAGCGGACCGGCCTGGTATCCGCCGCTGAACGCCACCGGCCAGCAGACCTCGCGGGTCGTGACCGCCGGGCCCGACCAGGATGTGCAGAAGATCGAATACGTCGCGCTGATGGCGATCACCTGCGCCCAGCGCTCGGTCACGGTGATGACGCCGTATTTCCTGCCCGATGACCGGCTGGTGAGCGCGCTGTGCGTCGCGGCGCTGCGCGGGGTGGCGGTGGACATCGTCATTCCCGGCCAGAGCAATCACCGGCTGGTGGATTTCGCCACCCGGGCCAATATCGGCCCGTTGCTGCACTCAGGCTGCCGCATCTGGAAGAACCCGCCGCCGTTCGATCATTCCAAGCTGATGGTGGTGGACGGCACCTGGGCGCTGATCGGCAGCACCAACTGGGACGTGCGCAGCTTCCGGCTGAATTTCGAACTGAATTTAGAAGTCTACAGCACGGACCTGGCTCAGATACTTCAGGGGCAGATGCTGGAGAAGCGAGGCGATGCGCTGACGGCAGCGGAGCTGCAGCGGCGGGGTATCGGAACGCGCCTGCGGGATGCGGGTTCTCGGCTGCTGTTGCCTTACCTGTAGTGTCTGCGTAGCTCAGGATCGGACATGCAAACTCTATAGTTTGCCAGTTCTGTCGCCGAAATCACTAGGGTTTGATCACAGTGACTTGAAATTCTTGTCCGAAGTTCGCTTCGATGTCCCAGACGGCAAAATGGTCTTCTCCAGCGAAACCGGGATTTGGCCGATAGGCAATTCTGGAGTGTTCTTGGCCCCGCACAATGTCGAGTTGCCCGTTTGCGGGTGGCGTTGTGACCCTCAAGCTTGGAGCACGCGTGAAATCTCCTCCCGCAACGATGGATACCATGGTGTAACCGCACCAGCCGCCGTCATTGCTCATCCTTATCACCCCCAGTCGTGCCAGCCCCACAAAACGCTGAACCGAGCAAACCCGTGATCGCCGCAAGGCTGGCATGGTTTGGACCTGCGGCTGGCTGTCCGTGTCCGTGCAACCAAGGACGGCAAGGACCCAAAGCATGATATAAAAAGATGAGCGGCCGTTCGCCATCGCTCTCCTCCTGCCGCAGAAACGACAATATAACACTCAATAAATCGAGCACGATTAACAATTGTTATAAGCGCAAGTCACATATTTCGTTTGCTACAGTGAGACTTATCTGTGGACCAAATGCCCAATATCATTCCTGTTTACGCACTTTTCTCAGCTTCTCTTTCGTGGCACATATCGTGAACATTCGATTTAGCGAGGCAGGGACGATGGCTCGAAACAAGGTGCAATTCCAAAAGGGTCTCAGCGAAGCGGGGTTCGAGGCTCTTTACG
>CAINEA010000822.1 GCA_903847525.1 uncultured Acetobacteraceae bacterium
GACCAGGGTCTGTCCTTCGAAGATGGCGATCGCGCTGAGATCGTTGGCGAACACGTCCGGCGTGTTGTCCTGCGGCGTGGCGATGGCGATCTTGAATTTACGGGGCAGGAAGGTGGGGCCATAGAGCGGCTCGACCTCGGTGCCGGAGTTTTCCCGGTCCGGCTCGTCGAGGAAGATCTGGTGATAGGCGCGGCTTTTCGGCAGCAGCTTTTCCGACAGCATGCGCGCATCGGCCTCCAGCCGGGCGTGGACCGCGTCGTGCACCGGCGCGGGGCTCGTGATGACGTTGCGCACGACATCGCCGCAGGCGGCCTGGGTGGTCAGCAGCGTGGCATTGATGGCGGCGATGGCCGGCTTCAGGTCGCCCTTCAAAACGCCGTGAAACTGGATCCCCTGGCGGGTGGTGATGCGCAAAGTGGCGTTGCCGTAGGTGTCCGACAGCGTGTCGAGATCCAGATACTGCGCTGCGGTCAGCCGGCCGCCGGGCATGCGGACGCGGACCATGAAGGAATAGGCCTTTTCCTGGCCGTGCTGCTTCAGTTCGGTGGCGGTGTCGCGATCGTATTGTTCGTAGGAGCCGTGGAATTTCAGCAGATTGTAGGCGTCTTCACTGACCTGGGTACCGCCGGCGGAAAGCTCGTGCGCCAGGTCACCGCGCAGTCCACGGCTGGATTCCTTCAGAAGCTCCACGCCGGAACGCTTGGTTTGAACGCCCATTTTAATTCCCTATTTCTTCAGTGCTAATTATCGCTGACCACAGCAATGCCGCATGTACCACGATTGTCAAATGTGCTTTTTCGGAATCACCCATCAAGAAATTGATCTGGGTCATAATATATATGTTTTTCAACGCTCTGACCGAAATTTTCCTCGAGCGGATTTCGGTGCGGGGCGATTGGAATTATGGGAATCGCCATTAAACACGTATATTTATCGTATTATGAGTTGACGGTCGGTTTATCTTGTAGAATTATGCGTGGAATATTCGGTTGCCCACGTGGTATCCAAGCGGCAATTCGTTCGAAAGGAAGTCCCATGCAGTTCAGGCGGCTGGCGATACGTACCGGAGCGAACCCATTTGCCGCCGAGGCACCGCGGGAACTGTCGGGCCTTGCCGCCGGCATCCCGTTCCTGCTGGCCGCCGGCACGCCCTGGCTGGCGTTCCAATCCCAGGCCGTGGTAGCCGGTTTCGTGCTTACGGTGTTGGCGTTCTTTACCGTGCAACTGCCGGTTACGGCCGCGCTGCTGGCTTCGCCGGCCGACAAGGACGCGGAGTTATCCGTGTCCCCGCGTGTCTATCTGGCACTGCTCGCCGTCTGGACCCTGACGGCGTGGCTTGCCTCGGCGGCACACACTTAAAGATCGTTTGACGGACGCAGATGGGCTCGCTGGCCCATTTTGCGATGATGATATTTCACTATGGTATGAGTTATATTAATGCTTTCACGTTTAATAATGACAATATCAATCCGCAAGCCGTTTTGCCCGAGAGGAGGTTTCATGATCCAGCATCCAGCCGCATGCAGTGCCGACCCGGCCGCTCGAAGCTGTCGTCGCTGTCCAGGCTTCGGCTGAGGCCGTTCGGCCTCCCTCTCTGAACCATCCACGGCATATCTGCTGAAAGGCCAACCTCCATGACATCCCTTCCAACCCGCCGCACGATGCTGCGTGCCGCCGGCATTGCCGGTCTGGCGGCGCCGCTCGGGGCGTTTGCCCCACGCGTTTTCGCCAGCAGCCGGCCGACCGGCGCACTGCCGGCCGCCCTTGCCAATCCGGAGATCTGCCACACCGCGGCGGTGACGGTTGTTCCTGGCGCGGTCCGTGACCTGAAACTGACCTGGAATGCCAGCGCGATCTGCACCGTGGGCGTGCCGGTCGCGGATGCCAAAGGCCTGTTCAAGAAGCGGAACCTGAACGTGGAACTGGTGAATTTCGGCGGCTCCACCGACCAGTTGCTGGAAGCGCTGGCGACCGGCAAGGCGGATGCCGGGGTGGGCATGGCGCTGCGCTGGCTGAAGCCGCTGGAACAGGGTTTCGACGTGAAGATCACCACCGCCATCCATGGCGGCTGCATGCGGCTGTTCGCAGTGAAGGGTTCGGGCCTGACCCGCCTTGCCGATCTTCGCGGCAAGGCGGTGGGGGTGAGCGATCTGGCCGCCCCGGACAAGAACTTCTTTGCGATCCGCCTCGCCAAGCTCGGCATCGATCCGAACAAGGATGTGGAATGGCGGCAATTCCCCGCCGACCTGCTCGGCGTCGCGCTGCAGCGGGGCGAGGTGCAGGCGGTGAGCCTGGGCGATCCGCTGGCCTAAATCCTGCGCGAACGGGACGGATTGCTGGAGGTGGCGAACAATCTGGAGGGGGAGTACTTACACCAGGCCTGCTGTATCCTGGGGGCGCGTGGCAGCCTGATCCGCCAGGACCGCCCGGCCGCGGCAGCGGTGACCGAGGCGATCCTGGAAGCGCAGGACTGGGTTTCCGCCAATCCGGACGAGGCCGCGGCGATCTTTGCACCCTCGCCCAAGGCGAAGCCCGAGCAACTGGCCGCGATGCTGCGCAGCCACACGCATAACCATCACCCGGTGGGCTCGGCGCTGAAGCAGGAACTCGCTTTGTATACTAAGGGGCCGCGCAGGAATAAGAGATTCGGGTTGGATTTTTCTCGGGTAGAGGATTCCGGCTCGGCTGTGCAGTGGCTACGGTTCGCGGATGATCGACGAGAACGCGATCCGCACGCGATATGCGCCCATCAGAGACC
>CAINEA010000823.1 GCA_903847525.1 uncultured Acetobacteraceae bacterium
GATGCGCTGCTTCATGCCGCCGCTGATCTCTCCCGGCCGCTTGTCGGCATGCGCGCCCATGCGCACCAAAGCGAGGTTCTCGTCCACCCATTCCGCACGCTCGCCGCGGGACTTGGTGCGTCCGAACACCTGGTCCACCGCCAGGCGGACATTCTCCCGGCAGGTCAGCCAGGGCAGCAGCGAATGGTTCTGAAACACCACGGCCCGGTCCGGTCCCGGAGAATTCACCTCCCGCCCGTCCAAAATAACGCCGCCGTCCGTTGCCTCCAGCAAGCCTGCCACGATGTTCAGCAGCGTGGACTTGCCGCAGCCCGAATGGCCGATGACGGAGATGTATTCGCCCTGCGCGATCGGCAGGGTCACGTCCACGAGGACGGCGGGAGCGGTGGGGTTGAAGCGGATGCCGATATCGGAAATGTCGAGGAAGGCGGTCATGGGATCGTTCCTTACGTAATCGACGTGCCGCGCGCGGCGAAGCGTCCGGCCAGGGCCACCAGCCGGTCCAGGCAGAACCCAACCAGGCCGACATAGATCAGGGCTACGACGATGTCGGAGATGTTGGAGCTGTTCCACGCATCCCAGATGAAGAAGCCGATGCCCACGCCACCGATCAGCATCTCGGCCGCCACGATCGCCAGCCAGGAAAGACCAATGCCGATGCGCAGGCCGGTGAAGATATTCGGCGCGGCCGAGGGCAGCACGATCTTGGAGAAGAATTTCGGCCCGCGCAGCTGGATCACCTTCGCTACGTTGCGGTAATCCTGCGGCACGTTGCGCACGCCGACCGCGGTGTTGATGATTACCGGCCAGATCGCCGTGATGAAAATCACGAAGATCGCGCTCGGCTGGGCATCGCGGAACGCCGCCAGCGACAGCGGCAGCCAAGCCAGCGGCGGCACCGTGCGCAGCACCTGGAAGATCGGATCGAGGCCGCGCATCGCCAATGCGCTGGTGCCCACCAGCATGCCGAGCGCGACACCGACGATGGCGGACAGGGTGAACCCGAGCGCGACGCGCTGCAGGCTGGCGAACAGGTGCAAGCCCAGCCCTTTGTCCAGACCGCCATGGTCGTAGAACGGATGCAGGATCAGTTCGTGGCTGTCCGCCCAGATCTTCGTCGGCGACGGCAGGCCGGCACCGGCATGGTCGGTCGCGACCTGCCAGACCGCACCGATCACCACCAGCATCACCGTCAGTGGCGCGAGGTTCAGCAGCCCAGAGCGGAGCTTCATTGCCAGCGGCTTCAGCCGCACGGCCAGGGACGGAGCGGCGATGGCGATTTCGCGGGAAGCCTGGCTGCCGATGGCGGTGTTCATGACGATCTCCCTCAAGCCGCGGACAATTTCTTGATGGCGAGCGCGGTCAGGTATTTCTCCGGCGCGGCGGGATCGAAGGTCTTGCCGTCGAAGAAGGTCTCGACGCCGCGCGAGGTGGACGCCGGGATGGCGGTGACACCGGCCAGTTTGGCGCCCGCCTTCCAGATGTCCTCGCGGTTCACCGCCGCGATCAAGGCCTTCGTATCGGTGTCCTGCGCCAGCACGCCCCAGCGGATATCCTCGGTCAGGAACCAGAGCTCGTGCGACTGGAACGGATAGGACGCATCGTCGGCGAAGAATTTCATCCGCAACGAGGAATTCTTCAGCGTTCGGCCGTCGCCGAATTCGATGTCGCCCTTCGCCCGCGGCGCGATATCGGCCGGCGGCACGTTGAACCAGGCGCGCTTGCCGAGGATGGCGGCCATCTCTTCCTTGTTGGCAAGGTCCTCACACCAGATCTGCGCCTCGATCACGGCGGCGGTGAGCGCCGCGGCGGCCTTCGGGTTCTTCGCCACCCAGTCGGCGCGCACGCCGAGGGATTTTTCCGGATGATCCTTCCAGATCTCGCCGGTCACGCAGGCGGTGTAGCCCAGGTTCTGATGCACCAACTGATCGTTCCAGGGCTCGCCGACGCAGAACGCGTCCATCGTGCCGACCTTCATGTTGGCCACCATCTGCGGCGGCGGCACGACGATGGTCTGCACGTCCTTGTCCGGGTCGATCCCGCCGGCGGCCAGCCAATAGCGCAGCCATAGATCATGCGTGCCGCCCCGGAAGGTCATCGCCACCTTGTTGTCCGGCTTCGCGGCGAAGGCGGCCTTCAGCGGCGCGGCGTTCAGTGTCGCGCCATGCGGCTGCAGCGCCTTGGAAACGCTGATCGCCTGACCGTTGGTGTTCAGCCGCGCCAGAATGTTCATCGGCACGGACTGGCCGTTCTGCACCACCTTCCCGGTCTGCATCAGATAGGGCAGGGGGGTCAGTATATGCGCGCCGTCGATCCCGCCGCCGCCGCCGCCGAGCACGAGGTTGTCGCGCGTGCCGCCCCAGGAAGCCTGCTTCAGCACCTCCACGTCCGGCATGCCGTACTTGCCGTACAGCCCGCGTTCCTTGGCGACGATCAGCGGTGCGCTGTCGGTCAGCGCGATGTAGCCCAAATTCGCCTTGGTGGTTTCCGGCCCGGCCGCCTGCGCGAAGGCGCCGTAAGGCAGCGCGGCGCGCGCGGCCGCCAGCAAAGATGCGGTCGCGGTCGTGCGCAGGATCTGGCGGCGGGTGAGGGGGCTCTTGAGGATCATCGGGCGGCAACTCCAGGGGATTTCGTTGAAAGGTTGAATGTGGCGATGTCGGCGGCGGGGACCGGCTCGCCGGTCCGGGCGGCACCGTGGCGCCAGAGCTCCGGGCACCAGATGCGATCGATGATGGTTTCTTCCGTGCCTTCCGGCACGTGTCCCCACCGGCGCATCTGGCCAAGCCACCAGGCGCCGTGCGCGGGGAACGGATAGCTCGCGCCGTCGCGGCTGAAGATCAGCTTCGGCGCGATGACCGGCGCGCTGTCCGGCGCCGCCAGCCTCAGGCCTTTCAGTGCGAGCCCCACAACCTCCTCGGGAA
>CAINEA010000824.1 GCA_903847525.1 uncultured Acetobacteraceae bacterium
ACATGCCCGATCAGCAACTGGCCCCGCTCGTCGAGCGCTTCGCCGCAATGCTCGCCGAGCAACCGGTCTTCCACAATACTTTCGCGGCTATCTGAGAATGAGGGGAGTCTTGAGGGCGGCGACATCATCTTCCGATTGCACCGATCCGGCGACCTCGTGGACGAGCAGACCGTCAGCTACGACTTCGGCGGCGGCACGGTCACGACCACCTCGCCCTTCTTTCCTTCCTTCACCAGCGCTTCGGCGAGTTCCGACGACATCATCGGCGGCTTTCGCTCCGGCACCGTGACCTTCGCCCCGGGGCAGGAGATCGCGACCGTCACATTCACTGCCAACCCCGATGCCACCTACGAGACGGACGAGACGGTGTTGCTGACGCTAACCGGTGTTACCGGAGGGTCGCCGGGATCGAAGGTCGGTGAGTATATCCCTGGTTCGGCGTATCCGGACGGCATCGCCGGCCGGACGGCAACCGCGACCATTGGGAACGATGATTTGCCACCCCCGACGGTCCAGCTTGGAAGCGTCGACAGCTCCTTCGAAGGCACGCCACCGGGGCCTGGCGGCACCGGGATCTTCCACCTGACACGGACCGGAAACCTCTCGGCCGAAACCACTGTCACCTACAATCTCCACGGCGGCAACGCGACGGCCGACGATGTCCAGGGCGGTTTCGGCACCGGCAGCGTCACCTTCGCGGCCGGGCAGATCGATGCAACCGTGTCGGTCAACTGGGTTCCCGACAATTTGCCGGAAGCGGACGAGACGGTTGTGCTGACACTGACCGGCGCGACCGGCGGCGGCCTGGGCCATACCACCGAGGCGACGGCGACCATCTTCGACGACGACAACCCCGCGGTGGTGCAGGTGGTTGGCGGCGACCGGACCGCCGAGGGCACGCCGCCGGGCGCTGGCGGCACGGGGACCTTCCATTTGTCGCGGACGGGCAATGCCGCGATCGCGACCACCGTGACGTATGCTCTCAGCGGCGGCACCGCGACGGCGGACGATGTCCAGGGCGGCTTCGGCACCGGCAGCGTGACCTTCACGGCCGGGCAGCGCGATGCCACCGTCGCGGTGAGCTGGGTTCCGGACGCGACCCCCGAACCCGACGAGACTGTTCTGCTCACCCTCACCGGGGTGATCGGCGGCCAGCTTGGGGCGGCGGTACAGGGCCAGGCGATCATCGCGGACGACGACACGCCGCCGCCGTCCACCATTTCCATCGCCGGAGCCATCGACCGGAGCGCCCTGGAAGGCACGGCTCCCGGCACCGGCGGCACGCTGTCGTTTCAGTTGTATCGTGTCGGCGATCTGATCGACCAACAAACCGTCGGCTACATGATCGGCGGCGGCTCCATACCGTCCATTCTTCCTGGCTTTCCAGGGACCGTTTCCGCCAGTTCCGACGACATCATCGGCGGTTTCCGCAGCGGCTCCGTGATCTTCGCGCCCGGTCAGGACACGGTTACCGTCACCATAACAGCCAACCCCGACGCGACGCCGGAGGCAGACGAGACGTTTCAACTGACCCTGACCGGGGTCACCGGCGGCACACCGGGTGCCACGCTCGGCCATATCGTCTCCGTCGCCATTCCCGGCGTCACCGGTGGGTTCTACAGCCAACTCGTTGGCGTTAGCGATTATGCAACCATCCGCAACGATGACTTCACCGGGCAGGACGGCTACATCGTCGGCGCCACGGTATTCGCGGACGCCAACGGCAATGGCACGCTCGATACCGGTGAGGCCAGCGCCACCACCGATGCCACCGGCGGTTTCACACTGACCGGCGGAAGCGGACCGCTGGTGCTGACCGGCGGCACCGACTCGTTCACCAAGCTGCCCTTCGGCGGCCGCCTGACCGCCCCGGCGGGATCGTCCGTGGTTACGCCGCTGACGACGCTGGTCGAGACGCTGGCGATGACCGGCGGCGCGCCCCTGAGCGTTCAGGACGCGGAAAAGGCGGTGCTGACGGCGTTCGGCCTGACCCTTCCCCAAGGTTCCACGCTCGACAGTTTCGATCCGATCGCCGGCCTGTTCGGCGGCATCGCCGGGTCGGCTGCGGTGTATGCAGCTGCCACCGAGATTCTCGACACGGTGACGATGGCGGGCGCAGCGCTGGCCGGCCTTAATCCGGTCGATGCGCAGGCCGATATACTCGCCGCCCTCGCGGCCAGCATCGCGGCACACCCGGCCGCCGCGCTGGACCTTGCCGATACGGCGGTGGTGGACCGCATCGTGGCGGCGGCGGTGGCCATGGATCCCGCTTTGCCTGCGGCACCGACACAAATGCAATTGGGGCAGATCGCGTCGGTGATCGCCGCGAGCAACGCGCTGGCGCAGCAGGCTGAGACGGCATCCACACCGCAGGGTGTTGCGCTGCAACTCAGTGCGGTCGCGCACGTGGCGCAGGACGCGGCAACGACGGCGCTGGCCAATTTCGATTTCCTCGACGATGCGGTCGCCCGCTTCACCGACACGGCGCTGGGCCAGGCCGTCCAGTCGGCCGCGTTCGACATTTCGCCGCTTTGCTTCTGCCGGGGCACGATGATCCTGACGCCGGACGGCGAGCGGGCCGTGGAGACCCTGCGGATCGGCGACAGGGTCGTGACATTGTCGGGGGTGACCCGGGCGATCCGATGGATCGGCTGGCGTCACATGGATCTGGCCCGCCATCCCAGACCCGCCCGCGCGCAGCCGGTCCGTATCCTGGCTGGCGCCTTCGCCGATGGCGTGCCTGCGCGGGATTTGCGCCTTTCGCCCGACCATGCGGTCTGGCTCGGCGGCGATCTTGTGCCGGCCCGCCTGTTGATCAACGGCGGCACCATCCGCCGCGAAACCGCGTGCCGGTGGGTCACTTATTATCACGTCGAACTCGACACGCATGACGTGCTGCTGGCCGACGGATTGGCGGCGGAAAGCTATCTGGACACCGGCAACCGGGGCATGTTCGCAAACGCGGACCTGCCGCTGACGCTGCATCCGGATCTGACAAACGACCAGAACCGCCGGGTCGCCCGATCCTGCGCGCCATTCCTCGACGATCCGAGGCAGGTCGAGCCGATATGGCGTCGATTGGCGGCACGTGCCGCAGAACTCGGCCACATCTCGCCGGAGCAGCGAACGACCCATGATCCCGACCTCCAGCTTCAGGTGGATGGGCGCAGGATCCGTCCCGTTGCCAGGAACGGAAGCAGCTACATGTTCGCGTTACCCGGATGCCAGAGGGTCGTGCGGCTTCGTTCGCGCGCGGCCGCGCCGTGCGACGCGATGCCCTGGATGACGGACCAGCGCTGCCTTGGCGTGATGGTGGAAAGGCTCACGATCCGAACCGGGACCGAGGTGCATGCTGTTCCTGTCGATCATCCCGCACTCACCGATGGGTGGTGGGATGTGGAGCCGGCCTACCCGTGCCTGAAGCGTTGGACCAACGGCGATGCGCGGCTTGATTTGCTCACAGAGGGTCTCGTGATGCTGGAAATCGTTCTGGCCGGCGGGCTGGCCTATCCGGTCGATGCGGGAGGCTCGGTTGACGGCCCCGGGGCGAGCGAGGCCCTTGCTGCCGGTTAGCCGACGCATAGGCGCGGTCGCCGGCCGCCAGGGGGCAGCGCCCCATAGGCGTTAAAATACTGCTTGACCCGACGCGGACTGGTTTGATTCTGGGATCAGATGCAATCCACAGCCTCTCTCCCGGCGGACCGGTTCGACGACCTTCTACGCCGACTACCCAGCGATCTTGATCTGGATGCGCTGGCGCATCGGACCAAAGCGATCGAGCGCAGACGCGAAATCGACACCGGAGCGAACCTGTTGCGTATGGCCCTGGCGCGCGGCCCTGGCGGCTTGTCGCTGAGCCAGACCGCCGCCTGGGCGAGCATGCTCGGGCTCGCGGAAATGAGCGATCCTGGGGTGAAATACCGGTTCGACAAAGCGGTCGAGTTCCTGGACGCGGTGATGCTCGGCCAACTGGCGGACAAGGCACCCGGTGCGGCCGTGCGCTGGGCCGGGCGCACTCTGCGCCTCAGCGACGGCAGTTGCGTGCAAGAGCCGGGCGCCAAAACCGCCAGTTGGCGGCTGCATGGGATCTACGATCTCGGACGAGGAGGCCTTTCCCATTTGGAACTGACCGACCTGCACGGCGGCAGATCGAACGCGGCGCGCCGGTGGCGAGCGAAATCCGCATCGGCGACCGTGGCTTCGCGCGCGCGCCGAGCCTGCATCGCTTCCGCCAGGCGAGTGCGAACCAAGCCGATTTCATCGTTCGGGTGGGGTGGACTGCCTTCAGCCTGATCGATCCGGACGGCACTGACTTCGATCTGATCGCTCATCTTGGCCAGCTTCCCGCCGGCATGGCGCCACACGAGGTAAGGGTGCAAGCCAGGCTCGGCCGGCAGGAACCGATGTTGCCGCTGCGCCTGATCCTCCAGCGCAAGGCGCCGCAGGCGAGCGAGGCGGCGCGCAAAAAATTGCTCGCCGCTGCATCGCGCAAGCAGACAGCGCTCGATCCGCGCAGCCTGATCGCGGCGGAGTTCGCTATGCTCGGTACATCGCTGCCGCCCGAGGGCTATCCAGCCGAAGACTTGCTCAACGTCTATCGCCTGCGCTGGCAGATCGAATTGGCGTTCAAGCGCTTGAAGTCACTGCTGGGCATCGACCAGATCCCAACCCGCACCGAGCGAGCATCCCGAAGTTGGCTGACCGCGCATCTCATCATGGCCTTGTTCTGCGACGATATCAGCCAGGAATTCCTGGACTCTTCCCCCTGAGGAATTGCTCAACGCCGCTTACCTGCCTTCACTCTGGCGGACGTGGAAAACCTCGCTGCGTCTGTTACTCAACGCGGTCATCGGCGCTCTTGGAACCGATGACCTCCTGCTGGCCAACGCAAACGTCCATCGCCGCCTCGCTCATTCCAGACGAAGACGAGGAATGAGCGTCGCATATCCAATCAAATGCTAATTTAACGCCTATGGGGCAGAGCCCCTGGTCTTCTAACCGATCGGCGCGTGCTTCTTGTGCCACCCGGCAGCGCGCTCATACGCGGCAGCCACGCGCAATACTGTCGCTTCGTCGAAATAGCGACCAACGAACTGCACCGATACCGGCAGGCCGGCCTTCGATAGACCCGACATCATCGCCAACGCGGGATGGCCGGTGTTGTTGAAGGGGGTGCGGGCCTGGCGGGGATAGGTGCGGGCGGTCTCGACGGCATCTTCGATCCGGCTGGCGGGGTCCATGGAACTGGCGCACATCAGGACGTCCACGTCGCGGAAGACGTCTTCCACCGCGGCGATCATCTCGGCGCGGCGGCGCTGGGCGCCGACATAATCCGCACCGGAGATAAAGGCGCCGGACATCAGGCGGCGGCGGGAGAGTTGGCCGTAATCGCCCGGGCGCTCGCGCAGCCATTTGGCGTGCACGGAGAAACCTTCCGAACCGAGGATGACGCGGTTCACGCCGGCGAATTCGTTCAGCGTCGGCAGGGTGACGGTGGTGAACAGCGCGCCTTCGGCTTCGAGGGTCCGCTCGGCCGATTCCAGAGCGGCGGTGACCTCGGGGTTGGCGGGAATGTCGCGTTCGTGGAAGTGCCGCACGAAACCGATGCGCAGGCCCTTCACCCCGCGTTCCAGCATCCGCCCGTAATATTTCTGCTGGCTGGGCGCGCTGCCCGGGTCGGCGGGATCGTGGCCGGCAATCACGTCGAGCAGCAGGGCGTTGTCCGCCACGGTGCGGGTCATCGGGCCGACATGGTCGAGCGTGAAGGACAGCGGGAACACGCCGCGGCGAGAGACCAGGCCGTATGTGGGCTTCAGGCCGACGATGCCGTTGGCGCTCGCAGGGTTGCGCACGGAACCGCCGGTGTCAGTGCCGAGCGCCAGCGGAAAGAAGCCGGCGGCGAGGCCGGCACCGGAGCCGGAGGAGGAGCCGCCGGGGTGGTGGTCGGTGTTCCAGGGGTTGCGGGCCGGCGGAAAGGGCAGATCGAAGCTCGGCCCGCCGATGGCGAATTCATGGGTGGACAGCTTGCCCATCACGATGGCGCCGGCCTGGCGAAGCTTGCCCACCACCACCGCGTCGGCGGCGGCGATGTTGTCGACCAGGATCTTCGAATGGCCGGTGGTGGGCAGGCCAGCGACGTCGATGATGTCCTTGATGCCGACGGGAACGCCATGCAGCGGGCCGCGGATACGCCCGGCGACAATCTCGGCCTCGGCATTGCGCGCCATGGTCATCGCGGCGTCAGCATCGAGGCGGATGAACGCGTTCACCCGGTGGTCCAGCCTGCCGATCCGTTCCAGCAGAGCGGTCATCAGCTCGACCGGGGAGAGGGTTTTCGCGGCGAAGGCGCGGGCGGCCTCGGACGCGGTCAGCCAGTGCAGCTGGTTCGCCTGGGAATGGTTCATAGGCCGATCCCCGCCTTCATTGGCGGCCAGGGCTCGGCGGCCGGGTCGGTGGGGTATTGGATGATCCCGGCATTGCCGAGGCCCTGCTCGGCGGCGGCGGCGACATCCTCGGGAAATTCGGCAAGAGCCTTGTCCAGACCCGCGGCGCGGGCGAGGGCGGCAACGAGCTGTGCATCGATTGGCGGCATCACGGAAATCCCTTTGACTGCAAGGGGCAGCCTATCTGCTGCAATGCGGCATTGGGAAGCGGGGAGCAGAAAAAAAAGACGGCGGCGCGGCCATATCTGGATGCCACGCCGCCGTAAGTGAATTGCGCAGGGGCCAAATCAGGGGATGGCGCGCGCAACTTGGGAAGGAAACACGGGAAGCGGCGTCGGACCGGCTCCCGGCGTGCCCTTATCAACCGGCCGTCTTGCCAAAAGATTAGCAATCGGGCCCTTGGCCTGTGAAATCCGCATCGGCCCATCGGTGATTTGCCGTTGGGGCGATTTGTCCTTCCGGGAGAACGACCCAATGCCTGCCACCCCTGTTGCTGCTCCGCCTCCACGCACCGGCCCGCTTGTCGGCCTCAAGATCGTCGAGTTCGGGCACTATATCGCCGGGCCGTTCTGCACTCGCATCCTGGCGGATCTGGGCGCCGAGGTGATCAAGGTGGAGCCGCCGGGCGGCGATCCGTTCCGCGGCTGGGGCACGATGGCGCATGGCAGCTCCGTGTGGTTCAGCGTGCATGGCCGCAACAAATTGTCCGTCGAATTGGACCTGAAGAAAGACCGAGACCGAGACCGGGCGCTGGCGCTGGTCGCGCGGGCGGATGTGCTGGTGGAGAACATGCGTGCCGGGCAGCTGGAGAAACTGCGGCTGGGCCCGGACGATCTGCACAAGATCAATCCGCGGCTGGTGATCGCGCGCATCTCCGGCTACGGCCAGGACGGGCCGTACCGCGACAAGCCGGCGTTCGGCGCGATCGGCGAGGCGATGGGCGGCATCCGCCACCTGACCGCGCATCCGCCAGGCGCGGCGGGCCCGGGCAGCAAGGATTTGCCGCCGCCGCGCTGCGGGATTTCGATCAGCGACGACCTGGCCGGGATGTATGCGGCGATCGGCCTGCTGTCGGCGCTGTGGCAGCGCGACGTGTCGGGAACCGGCGTGGGACGCGTGATCGACGTGAACCTGGTGGACAGCGTATTCAGCCTGATGGAGGGCATGCTGCCGGAATACGCGTTGGACGGTCGGGTACGTCAGCCGGTGGGGGCAGCG
>CAINEA010000825.1 GCA_903847525.1 uncultured Acetobacteraceae bacterium
GGGGTGAAGGGGATCTCCTTGTTCGTGGTGCCGAAATTCCTGGTGAACCCGGACGGCAGCCTGGGTGCGCGCAACGACGTGCGGTGCGTGTCGCTGGAACACAAGCTCGGCATCCATGCCAGCCCGACGGCGATGCTGGCGTTTGGCGACAACGGCGGCGCGATCGGCACGTTGGTAGGCGAGCCCAATCGCGGGCTGGAATACATGTTCATCATGATGAACGCGGCGCGCTTCGCGGTCGGGCTGCAGGGTGTGGCGATCGGCGAGCGGGCGTTCCAGCAGGCGCTGGAATACGCGCGCGGCCGTGTGCAGGGCACCGAGGCCGGCGTGCGCGGCGGCGGGCGGGTGGCGATCATCCAGCACCCGGATGTGCGGCGGATGCTGATGGCGATGAAGGCCTCCACCGAGGCGGCCAGGGCGCTGGCCTACACCACCGCCGCGGCGATGGACCTCGCGGCCGGACATCCGGATGCGGCAACGCGGGCGCGGCTGCAGGCGCGGGCGGAACTGCTGATCCCGGTGGTGAAGGGATGGAGCACGGAGAACGCGATCGAGATCGCCTCGCTCGGCGTGCAGGTGCATGGCGGGATGGGCTTCGTCGAGGAAACCGGCGCCGCCCAGCATCTGCGCGATGCCCGCATCCTGACGATCTACGAAGGCACCACCGGCATCCAGGCGAACGACCTGATCGGGCGCAAGATCGCGCGCGACAAGGGCGAAGCGGCGCGGTCGGCGATCGCGGACATGCGCGAGACGGTGGCCGCCCTGTCGGCCGTGGATGAAGCCGATTTCACCGCCATGCGCGACGCCCTGCGCGACGGCGTGGAGCAACTCTCCCGGGCGGTGGAGTGGGCGGTCACCACCTATCCGGCACAACCGAGCATCGCGCTGGCCGGCGCAGTGCCGTTGCTGAAGCTGTTCGGCACGGTGGCGGGCGGCTGGCAGATGGGCCGCGCGGCCCTTGCCGCGCGGGCCGCGCTGGACAAAGGCGACAACGCTGACCGGGACTTTCTCACCGCGAAGATCGGCACGGCCCGGTTCTATGTCGATCACGTTCTGAGCCAGGCGCACGGCCTGTCCCATGCGGTGATTCACGGCGCCGCCGGCGTGCTGGCGCTTGACGAGGCCCAATTCGCCGCGTGACCGAACTGGGTTAGGCAAGACTCGGATGCGCCGCTAGCATCGTGTCCATGCGAATTCTTGCTCTGGATGCGGCGCTGGCACGGTGCGCGGCGGCGATGGTGGTGGACGAGGTGGTGCTGGCGAGCCAGCGCGCCGGCGCCGATACGGCCGGGCGGGGCCAGGCGGCCTTGCTGCCTGGCATGGCCGAGGCGGTGCTGGCGCAAGCCGGAATCGGGGCAGGGGAACTCGACCTGATCGCGGTGACCGTGGGGCCCGGCAGTTTCACAGGCATCCGCGCAGCGCTGGCGCTGGCGCACGGGATCGCGCTGGCGGCGAACGTGCCGGTAGTTGGTGTGACGATCGGCGAGGCGCTGGCCGAGGCCCTGCCGCGGCTCGGCGGGCGGATGCTTTGGTCCGCGGTTGATAGCCGACGTGGGCGGGTGTTCCTGGAACGCGCGATCGGCACGGCGGATGCGGAGATCGCGGCATTTTCCCTGGATGCGCTGCCCGATCCTTCCGGCTCGGTGGCGATTGCCGGCGATGGGGCGATCCAGGTCGCCAGCGCCCTCGCCGCGCGCGGTGCGAACGTGATGCTCAGCGATGCGCGCCAGCCGCAGATCCGGCACGTGGCGCTGGCCGCCGCCAGGCGCTGGCGCGGCGAGTTGCCGGCGCGCGCGCCGCTGCCGGTGTATGTCGATCCGCCCGAGGCA
>CAINEA010000826.1 GCA_903847525.1 uncultured Acetobacteraceae bacterium
AAGACCTACATGGCCTCGGTCTCCTGGCAGTATCCCGAAGATCAGCTCATCGCGCTTCGGCGGCAGAACCAGGAGGCCGACGCAGCCGCGCCGATTGCCAGCGGCGTCGATCTCGCCTCGATCAACTTCCGTTATGCAATCCAGGGCGACAACCCGGCCTGGCGTCCGCTGCGCGCCTTCGACGACGGGCACAAGGTCTACATCGAGTTCCCGAGCGGCATTGCCCAGGGCGAAATGCCGCCACTGTTCGTCATCGGACCGGCCGGCGGCTCCGAGCTGGTGAACTACCGGGTCAACCGCAACTACTACATCGTCGACCGCCTGTTCGCAGCCGCCGAATTGCGTCTCGGCGACAAGAATAGCGAGCGGCGCGTGCGCATCGTTCGTACCGACGGAAGGCCGCGGTCATGACGGCGGAAGGTCCTGAAGAACAACCGCCGACGCCGACGCCCGTCGTACCGCCCGATCTGCGGCTTCGGGGCGAACGGCCGCGCGTCACACGCTTGTCGCGCAGGGTGCTGATTGGCCTGGGCGCCGTTTCGGCGCTCGCCGTCGCGGGCGCGCTCGGCTACGCGCTCCAGACTCGCAACGCGGCGCAGAGCGGCCAGGAGCTGCTTTCCACGCAGAACCGTCCCTCCGCCGAGGGCCTCGCTGGCCTGCCGAAAGACTATACCGGCCTGCCACGGCAGGCGCCCCCGCTTGGCCCGCCGCTGCCCGGCGATCTCGGCAAGCCAATCCTGAACGCAGGGGCAGCGCCGAACACCGTAGCGCCCGCGACCACGCCTGATCCGGAGGCGCAGCGCCGCGCCCAAGAGATCGAGGCGGCGCGGCTCAGCCGCCTCTTTGCCCAGACCAATCAGCAGCCCCAGCCCGTCGGGCTCGCCGCGCCGGCTGGGATCGGGACGACGACGGGTCCGACTCCCGCACCGCCAGTCGACGCCGGCGCCGCGCAGAACATGCAGGACCGCAAGACGGCCTTCCTCAATGCGTCGACGGACAAGCGCACGGTCAGTCCAGACCGGCTCGACGCGAAGGCCTCGCCTTATGTCGTGCAGGCCGGCACTGTGATTCCCGCCGCGCTCATCACGGGCATTCGTTCCGATCTGCCTGGTCAAATCACTGCCCAGGTGACGGAGGCGGTCTATGACAGCCCGACCGGCAAATATCTTCTGATCCCGCAGGGCGCGAAGCTGATCGGCCAATACGACAGCTCCGTCGCTTTCGGGCAGTCGCGCGTCCTGCTGGTTTGGACCCGGATCATCATGCCGGATGGCGGCTCGATCGTGCTGGAGCGTCAGCCCGGCGCCGACACGCAGGGCTACGCCGGACTAGAGGACGAGGTCGACAACCATTGGGGCATGCTGTTCAAGGCCGCCGTCCTTTCGACGCTGCTCAGCGTGGGCGCGGAGGCAGGCGCGAGCCAGGACGAGAACAACCTTGTTCAGGCGATCCGCAGCGGAGCATCCAACAGCATCAGCCAGACAGGGTCTCAGATTGTCCAGCGGCAGCTCAACATCCAGCCGACGCTCACGATCCGGCCAGGCTTCCCGGTCCGTGTCATCGTTACCCGCGATCTGGTGTTGACGCCCTACGGACACGGAGGGAATCCATGACGAAGCTCAAGCTTGGGCCGCTGGCCGACGACAAGCCGGTCAAAATCAGCGTCGAATTGCCCGCTGCCGTGCATCGGGATCTTGTCGCTTATGCTCAAGTGCTCGGCCGGACGACTGGCCAAACGGCTCCCGACCCCTCGAAGCTCATCGTGCCGATGGTCGAGCGATTCATGGCGACCGACCGCGCGTTCGCGAAGGCGCGACGCGATCGGAGCGGTCAGGTCGCTTTCGGTTCGGCCGAGAAATCGGGATAGTGTTCGTGCAACATGGCCAGGAACGATCCCAAGGCGGGATTGCTGTTCGCTTCTCGCCAGTACGCCATGAAATTGGTCTGGGTCGGGCCGTCGTCGTCCCATACCTCCCGATAGACCACGCCTTCGTGGCGCACCCCCGTCGCGCCCTCGAACATCAAGAGCGTGCCATAGTTCGCACTGACGAGGCTCAGCAGTCTGTCCAGCGACGAGTCCTGATGGATGATGTGCTGAGAATCAATGGCATGACGGAGCTTCGCCGCGAGCAGCCCCTCAAGCTCCGGTCCGGGACCTTGCTGCGGGACGAGGAACTTTTCGTTCGCAAGATCCGCCCAACGAACCCTCGAATTATGGCCCAGCGGATGATGCCCCGGAAAAGCTACGATCACCAGCTCACTCCAAAGCGGAAGCATCCGGCCGTCCCATGCCGTCGCATGACCCGTCATGATCGCGACATCGACTGCGTTGCC
>CAINEA010000827.1 GCA_903847525.1 uncultured Acetobacteraceae bacterium
ATCGCCTACGACCCGATGCTGATCGGCGAGGAGGCGCTTTCCCGCTACATCGCGGCGGGGCTCAATATGGTGCCGCTGGCGAAGAACCCGATCGACACGATCTGGCCCGATCGCCCACCGGCCCCGCTGGCGCCGGCGGTTCCGCACGGCCTGGACTATGCCGGCCGCGCCTCGGTGGAGAAGCGCGAGGACATTTCGACCTTGCTGCGCACGGCCAAACAGGATGCCGCCGTACTTACGGACCCCGCCTCGATCGCCTGGCTGCTGAACATCCGCGGTTCGGATGTCCCGTTCACGCCGTTCGCGCTGGGTTTCGCGCTGATCCACGCCGAGGACGCGACGGTCGAGCTGTTCATGGACCCCGCCAAGCTGCCCGAGGCGACTCGCGCCTGGCTGGGCAACGGCGTGGCGATCGCGGGCCGGGACGCGCTGGCCCCGGCCTTGGCCGGCCTGACGGGCAAGACCGTGCGCCTGGACGGGGCGGGTTCGCCGGTCTGGTTCGCGCAGACCCTGCGCGCGGCGGGTGCGCATGTGGCCAACGCCCCCGATCCCTGCCTGCTACCGAAAGCCTGCAAGAACCATGTGGAACGCCAGGGCGCGCGCAATGCCCATCGGCGCGATGCCGTCGCGGTCTGTCGCTTTCTGCATATCCTGGCCGAGCAGGGCAGCACCGGCCAGCTCACCGAGATCTCCGCCGCCGAGAAACTTCTGGCCCTGCGTGGGGCGGTCGAGGGCTTTCGCGGAGAGAGCTTCCCAGCCATTTCCGGCGCCGGCGCGCATGGCGCGATCATCCATTATAGAGTGACCCCGCAAACCGACCGCCCGATCGGCGCCAACGAGGTCTATCTGATCGACAGCGGCGCCCAGTATCTGGACGGCACCACCGACATCACCCGCACAATCTGGACCGGGCCGGGCGAGCCCCCGTTGGAACTTCGCGAGCGCTTCACCCGGGTGCTGAAGGGCCACATCGCCATCGCCACGCTGGTGTTTCCCCAGGGCCTGACCGGCGCGCATCTGGACGGATTCGCGCGCGGCGCCCTGTGGCGGGTGGGGCTGGACTACGATCACGGCACCGGCCACGGCGTCGGCAGCTATCTGTCGGTGCACGACGGCCCGGTCAGCCTGTCGCGCGCCGCGCGGCCGGTGCCGCTGGCCGCCGGCATGATCCTGTCCAACGAGCCGGGCTACTACCTGCCCGGCGCCTATGGCATCCGGCTGGAGAATCTGCTGCTGGTGCATCCGGCGGACCTGGCGGACGCGTCGAAGCCGTTCCTCGGCTTCGAGACCCTGACCTTCGCGCCGTTCGACCGGCAGTTGCTGGCGCTGGACCTGCTGACCGCCGATGAAATCGACTGGCTGGACGCCTACCACGCCCAGGTGCTGGAGCAGGTCGGGCCCGCGCTGGAGCCGGACGCCGGCGGGTGGCTGCGCCGGGCCTGCCGGAAGCTGGATGGCCTCGCCCGATAGATCGGATGCTCCATCAGCAGGATAGGCGCCTTCCCTCGGCTGAAATCTGAGCCGCGTTAACCCGAATCGGCTGGGACATCGGCACAGTGGCGTGGCTGATCGCTGTAGCCGGATCGCAGGAGAGACGCGGTGCTCGACACGACGGAACTGAGGACGCTCGCGCGGTGGTGCCAGGTGCGCGGGTTACGTTTCCTGCCTTTGGGCACCGATACCGCACTCAGCGTGATCCTGGTCGAACGACGGGAGCCGACCCGGCCCTGGCAGCGGATGAAGCTGGTGCAGGACGATGCCGGCTTCCGGCTTTGCGATGAGGCCGACGACCTGCTGGCCAGCGGATCGGACCTGCCGGCGATTCTGGATGCGCTCGATGGCGGCGTGGCGGAACCCGCCGTGCGGCCGGCCTGCCACAAGGTGACACTCACCCAGGCTTGGGGGGCGGGGGCCGTTTAGGCCCGGGCAGAGGCTGTCCGTCCGGGGCGCTTTGCCAATCGTAACATGCAGACGGTTAAGATTACCGGATCGGCGCCGGTTCCGGCCTCGGGAGGCCCGCCGTGTTTCGGTTTGTGATTCACCGTAGGGTGACCGTCGTTCGCCGGACGTTCCTTGGACCTTCGGTGAGAATCGTCGCGTTTCAGCCAAGATCCACGGGAGGGCAGGGCGGCAAGCTGCCGCGAAGGGCGGGTCCGGCGCCTTCGGTCTGTGGCTTTAGCGCGCTGTAATCGCCCATCTTATTGGGAGGTGCGAGCAAGCCGCGCGATCTTGCGCGGGGCCGGTGGGTTTGTCCGTAGGATTGAGGACAAAATGTCAGGGAAATCGAAGAAATCTTGTCGTTCATGCTTGCATTCAGAGAAAAACGCGGCTAGAACTTGGTTATCACATTGTTACGGGGTGCTTTTGATGTCCACAAAGTCCTTCAAATCCCGGCTTTTGAGCTCCGGCTCAGCGAGATCGGTGTTCGTGATTGTGGCGGCGGTTGCTGGCATCATGTCCGTTCAGTCGGCCGCGAGCCCCGCCTTCGCCAGTCCGCATCCGATGGTCAACGGTCAGTTCGCGTTCAGCCAGTTGGATTTTACTGACGGCGTGGACGGAGTGTCCTACGTCACGTCCACCATGAGTATCGCAGACTCGACGGCGGTGAATTTCCATGACGTGTTGCCGCCGGCCCCGCTCGATACAATTGTGCCCCATGTTGTGACGGGGGTGAAGAAATTCTGGAATTCCGATCCCATTGCGCATCCCGATCCCACCCGTCCGAACGATTTCAGGGGGCTGTTCACCCCTGGCTCTCTCGCATCGGTTCTGGTCTCGACGCTGCCTGTCGGTCCCGACGACGCGCCGATCGGTGTTCCGAACATTACATTCCTGCAGTGGGCGACAACACCGACGCCGCCTATCCCGGTTGTTCCCAATACCCCTACGGGTACCGTGCCCAATGATCGGTTCTCCTACATCATGACCGGCATTGTCTGGTCAACCGATAACCCCACCGATCTGGGCTTCATATCTGAAGGCTATGTGCACGACAGCACAGGGTTTTACGCCGATACCCTTGCCAATCTGACATATACCATCGTCGCCGGCGACCCGTTTTGCACTGGGGAATGCTGGGGCAACGCGATTGCCGGAACCCTGCAGACCTTCCCGTTCGGTAATGACCAGCATATTCCGGAGCCTGTCGGTCTCTCGATCCTCGGGGTGGGCCTGCTCGGTCTTGGTCTGGCGCGCCGTCGTAGCTGAGTATAATTCAGCGATCCTGCCGGTTCAGACGGTGGGTTAGCGGATGAAGCATAAAAGGGCGGGTCGCTTTAGCGGCCCGCCCTTTCTTTTGTGTTCCCGCGGATGGTGCCTATTGGTTGGTTCCCGGGGATCCTCGTGACCTGCTTGAACTTCGGCCTGCGGCAGATGGAAGCGACCGGAGGATGCCGGCCGGAAGCACGAAAAGCGACCGAACGAAATCGTCCGACCGGTGTGGAATATTCGTCAAGCCAACGAAATGCGGCGGCTCTGCCGGCTTGTCTTCCAAGGCCTCGCTGTCAGGAAATACCGCGAACAGGATGGGCTTCCGCAGTCCGCCCAATGCGGCACGCGCGGGTTTATCGTCCTGCGCTTGACCCGATCCGGCCAAGCCATTGGAACGCCCTTCCGTGGCCGGAAGGGCGTTCCAACTTGTCAGGCGGTTGCGGCTCGGCGCCGCACGAAAGCCAGGCCGGCCAGGCCAACAGCCAGCACCAGACACGCGCCTGGCTCCGGTATGTCGAATGTTTCGATCTCGCTCAGAGCGGAAATATTGATCCCGGAGGCAACGCCGTTGGCGGGCGCCCCCTGGACCGTGTTCGTGGACGCCTGGGCATAGCCGAGCGCGTCGAGCAGCAGGATATCCGCATTGGATAGCGTATAGTTCACTCCGGCATACCCGTAGGCATTCTGTGCATCGTTGCCAATGCCCAGCCAGTCCGACCGGTCGCCGCTGGATCCGTTGTTGAACCAGCCGAGATTGGTAATGCCGCCGTCGAGCGAGAAATAGGTCGCTCCGTAATACGAGTAGGATCGCTTGCCCGGCGCGGAGTAACGGAACAAATCCGCCGCAGCCTGCGAGAAGGCAAACGGGGAGCCGTTAACCTGGCTGACCCGGCCCAGCACCTCCGAGATCTCGTGCACGGCGGTACCGACAAAATCGTATTTGCCGCTCAGGGACGCGTTCCCGGGCGTGAAGTCGAACGGCAGGCTGGAACTGAATCCAATCGAGCCGTCGGCGATCCCCGTCGAACCCATCGCCCCTAGTGCCCGCGCCTGGGCCTGGGTCAGGTTGATCAGGCCGGGCCCGCCTTTCATCGTCGTCGGCAAGGTCGCATCGTACGGGGCCAGCAATGGATAGAGTTGCGCGTAGCCAAAGCTGGTGCCCGGCTGATTCTGGCTCGCTCCGATGGCGTTGCCCGGCACAGCGTTGCCGTTGATCTCTCCCCATCCGACATTGATGTTGATCGTGACAGGATTGGAGAAAGTGGTATCGAAAACCTGGGCGGCGGCGTTGAACCCGGCCTCGATCGCCGCGGCATTCGCGGAACTGAGCACACTCTGGTCCCAGATCGCGTTCACCGTCATGGCGTGTGACGGTGATGAAATACTAATAATCGCCGTAGTTGCCAACAGAATTGTCATATTATTGCGACAAATAGAACGATATTGTGACTTCTTTACTATGCAGCGCATTTTACCCCGAAACGTTTGTTGTTTTTGAAGAGATACCGTAACTGCCCAGGTGGCTCGGCCCAGCTACGCCAATCG
>CAINEA010000828.1 GCA_903847525.1 uncultured Acetobacteraceae bacterium
CCCAGATCGTCCGCGACTCGCACCGCTTCCTTGGTCGTATCCATGACCTGCTGCGGTGTCTGGCTCTCGTGATTGAGCGCCATGATATTGAAGAAGGAGAATTGCATGCCCCGCAGGCTACAGGCGGTTGGCAGCCTTGGAAATGCGCCATACTCTGCCCGCATGCCCACATCAGCAGAAATACTCGTGGCGTTCCTGGCGCAGAATGGCGTCGACCGCTGCTTCAACGTTCCCGGCGAAAGCTATGTCGCCATCATGGATGCGCTGCACGCCCATCCCAGCATCGATCTGGTGACCGCCCGGCAGGAAGGCGGGGCCGGCTTCATGGCGGTGGCGGACGCGCGCTTCACCGGCCGCCCCGGAATCGCCCTGGTCAGCCGCGGCCCCGGCGCCTGCAACGCCTCGATCGCCGTGCATACCGCGCAGCAGGACGCGGTGCCGATGCTGCTGATCGTCGGCCAGGTGGAGGCGAGGGATTTGCGCGCCCGGTCGTTCCAGGAAATCGACTATTCCCGCATGTTCGACGGCGTGGCGAAATTCGTCGGCGAGGCGACCCATCCCGATCAGGTTCCAGAACTGCTCGCCCGCGCCTGGGCGGCGATGCTGACCGGCGTGCCCGGCCCGGCCGTGCTGGCATTGCCCGAGGACGTGCTGCGCCAGGAATGCAGCCTGCCGGTGCCGCGCGCCTTGGTATCCGACGATGCCGCGCCATCCCCCGAAGCGGCCGACCGCCTGGCCGCCATGCTGCGCACCGCCGAACGGCCGATCCTGCTGGCCGGCGGCGATTGCGACCGGCCCGGCGGGCGCCAGGCGCTGGTGGAATTCGCCGAGCGCTGGCAACTGCCCGTTGCCGTCGGCTTCCGCCGCCAGGATCTGTTCCCCAACGATCACCCGCTCTATGCCGGCGACATGGGCCTTTCAAATCCGGAGCACCAGAAGGCCGCCTTCGCGTCCTCCGATCTCGTAATCGCCATGGGCACCCGCCTCGGCGACATCACCTCGCAGGGCTACACCTGGCCCGAACCCGGCCAGCGCCTGGTGCACATATGCCCCGATCCGGCCTGGCTCGGCTGGCGTTTCTTCCCCGAACTTGCGCTGAACGCCCACGCATTGCCGACGATGGCCGCGCTGAACGCCCGCAACGCCGGCGCGCCAGCCTCCCGCGCCGCCTGGACGGCCGAACTGAACCGCATCCACATGGCGGAAGCCGCCTGGACGCCCCGCACCGCCAATGATGGCGTGGTGTTCGGCAATGTGGTGGCCAAACTCGGCACGCATCTGGCGGACAACGCCATCGTCACCCTGGATGCCGGCACCTTCGGCGCGCCGTTCTATCGCAAGGTGAAATGGCGGTCCGGGCAGATGCTGATGGCCCCAATCTCCGGCGCCATGGGCTACGGCATGCCCGCTGCCGTCGCCGCCGTGCTGCGCAACCCCGATCGCCCGGTGATCTGCGCCGTCGGCGATGGCGGCTTCCTCATGAGCGGCCAGGAACTCGCCGTCGCCGCCGGCCGGAAGGCGCCCATGAAGGTGCTGCTGTCGGACAATGCCAGCTACGGCTCCATCCGCATCCACCAGGAACGCGACCACCCCGGCCGTGTCTCCGGCACCGATTTGAAGAATCCCGACCTGGCGATGATGGGCGCGGCCTACGGCTACCCCGTGATGGTGGTGGAGCGGGAGGACGAACTGCCCAAGCTGATGGATGCCCTGACCGCCCCCGGTCCGCTGTTCGCGGTGGTGAAAACCTCGCTTTCCGCGGTGCTGCCAAAACCCTAACCTGCCGGCATCAGCGGGGGAGAACGCAATGGCCATCTCGGGGATCACGATCACGCGCCGCGAGCCGTTCGCGGACGGGGTGCTGTTCGGCGAGTTCGGGCCGTACGAAAGGATCGTCGGCACCGCGCGGGGTGAGCTGGACCCGGCCAACCCCGCCAATGCCGCGATCGTCGGCCTCGACCGCGCTTCCCGCAACGAAGCCGGATTGGTTGAGTACGATACCGATTTCTATCTGCTGCGCCCCAGGCTCGGCAGTGGCAAACTGCTGTTCGACGTGAACAACCGCGGCAACAAGCCGATGCTGCACATGTTCTGCCAGGTCGCCCCGGGCCCGGACGGCAACACCAACGACCCCGCCACACTGGCGGATGCCGGCGACGCGCTGCCCTTCCGCCGCGGCTACGCCATGGCCTGGGCCGGCTGGGACCCGGACGCGCCGCGCGGCAATAACGGTCTGACCATCCGCATCCCCGCCCTGGCCGGTGTGGAGGCGGAAATCCGCGACGAGTTCGTCTCCGCCACGCGCGGACCGGTGCTGGAACGCTTCCGCCTCACCTACGCCGCCATCCCCACCGCCCCGGCGCGCCTCACCCGTCGCCACCGTCCGGAATACCCGCCGGAGGACATCGCCGACTGGCATTTTGTTGATAGCCGCACGGTGGAATTGCTGCCGTCCGGCACCAAGCCGGAACTCGGGCAGATCTACGAGATCACCTATCGCGCCACCAACCCCTGGGTCAGCGGCATCGCCTATGCGGCACAGCGGGACATGGTGGCCTTCCTGCGCTCGGACGTGGTGGAAAACCCGATGCGCGGCAAATGTCGGAAAGCAATGGGATTCGGCATATCCCAGTCCGGCCGCTTCCTGCGCGATTTCGTCCGCCTGGGCTTCAACCGCGACGAAACCGGCGAGAAGGTCTTCGACGGCGTGCTGACCCACACCGGCGGCATCGGCGGCGTGTTCCTGAACGCGCCGTTCGCCCAGCCGAACCGCACCCGCAGCGGCTACCAGGACCGTACCATGCCGGAGAATTTCTTCCCCTTCGCCACCGCCGCCACGCGCGACCCCGCCACCGGCGCGGAAGGTGTGCTGCTGCAGCGCGACGGCTTCGATCCGCTGCTGATCCAGTCCAACACCAGCACCGAATACTGGCAGAAGGGCGCCTCCCTGCTGTCCACCGACCCCACCGGCAGCCAGGATCTCCACTTGCCGGAAACCACCCGCCTGTTCCTGATCGCCGGCACCCAGCACGCCGGCCGGGCCGGCACCCCGTCCTCTCCCGGCAATTGCCAGAACGCCCGCAACCCGCACAGCGCCGCGCCGGCGCTGCGGGCGCTGCTGGTGGCGTTGGACGAATGGGTAACCGATGGAACGCCACCGCCGGCCAGCCGCATCCCCCGCATCGACGACGGAACGCTGGTCGCCGCGGACGCGTTGCATTTTCCAAACCTGCCCGGCTTCGCGGTCGCGGATGCCGCAACGAACGTGGACCCACCCGGGGATTGGGTGCATCCGGTTCACGTTCCATCGCCTTACCAAACCTTGGTCCCGGCCGTTGATTCGGACGGCAGCGAAACGGCAGGCATCCGCCTGCCGGACATCGCCGTTCCCGCCGCCACCTTTACCGGTTGGAACCTGTTCCGCGCACCCTTTCCGTCCTGCGAATTATGCGACCGCGACGGCGGTTCCTTGCCTTTCGCGCTGAACGAAGCGGCGCGCGATCCCGCCGACCCAAGGCCCTCCTTGGCCGAGCGGCATGCGAGCCCCGCAGCCTATGCTGCAGCGATGCGCAGGGCTGCGGACGCGCTGGTCGCCGACCGCCTGCTGCTGGCCGAGGACGCAGACCGCTACATGGCGACCGCCGTTTCGGTATCCTTCTAGGCGTGCCGTCCCCAACGGATAGCTCCCCTGGCGATGTCGAGTTCCATACCGGCTATCAACCCGGACTGATCGGCCGCACGATTGAGATGCACGCCGTCACCTACGCCCGCATCGCCGGGTTCGGCCGCAGCTTCGAGAGCAACGTCGCCGCCGGCCTCGCGGAATTCGTCCTTCGCCTCGACAATCCGCGCAACGAAATCTGGGCCGCCGTCCATTCCGGCGTCGTGATCGGCTCGGTGACGATCGACGGCGAGGACATGGGCCCGGATCGCGCCCATCTGCGCTGGTTCATCGTCGACGAAAGCGTCCGCGGCAGCGGCATTGGCCGTCAGCTATTGGCGCGCGCGCTTGCATTCTGCGATCGCCAAGGCTTTGCGGAAACCCATCTATGGACGTTCCAGGGCCTCGATGCCGCTCGCAGACTGTATGAGGCACAGGGCTTTGCCCTTGTGGAGGAACGTCCAGGACGTCAGTGGGGCGAGGAGGTTCTCGAACAAAGGTTCGTCCGCCTAGCCAGTCCTCCGACGAGCTAGTATCCACAACCTATGTCGGAGAAATCCCCACCGCCGCTGCGGGAATTGTTCATGGGCTTCCTGTCGGTGGGCATGTTCGGCTTCGGCGGCGTGCTGCCCTGGACACGCCGCATGATCGTCGAAAAGCGCCAATGGCTGTCGGCCGGGGAATTCACCGATATGCTCGCGCTATGCCAGTTCCTGCCGGGCCCGAACGTGATCAACCTGTCCGGCGCGCTCGGCTATCGCTGGTATGGCTGGGCCGGGGCGATCACCTGTTTCACCGGCCTGATGTTCGCGCCGATGGTGATCATCATCGGCCTCGGCATGCTCTACGCCCGCATCGGCGGCAACCCATCCGTGCAACACGCTTTTGCCGGACTGTCGGCGGCGGCGTCCGCCATGGTGATCGCCACGGCCTTGAAGATCGCAGCCCCCTTGCTCAAGCGGCCCTATGCCCTGGTCATTGTCGCCATCACATTCGTGGCCGCAGCGATCCTGCGCGTGCCGCTGCTCTATGTCGTGCTGACCTGCGCGCCCTTGTCGATCCTGCTGCTCGATCGGATGGAGAAATGAGCCTTTTTCCGATCAATCCGGACCTGATAGATCTCGCAACCATCTACGCACAGCTTTCCCTGCTGGCATTCGGCGGCGGCAACTCCATCCTGCCGGAAATGCAGCGCCAGATCGTCGATGTGCACCATTGGATGACCGCGCGGGAATTCGTTTCCCTCTACGCCATCGCCCAGGCCGCCCCCGGTCCGAACATGCTGGTGGCCACCCTGATCGGCTGGCAGGTGGCGGGGCTTTCCGGCGCGCTGGTGGCCACCTTCGCGATCTCCTGGCCCTCCAGCCTGCTCACCATCGCGGTATCCTCGATCTGGTTCCGCTTCCGCGAGGCCCGCTGGCGCCGCCTGGTGCAGACCGGCATCGTCCCCGTCACGGTCGGCCTCGTCATGGCCGGCGCCGCGCTGCTGACCTACACCACGGCGTCCAGCTGGGGTCTGCTCGGGCTGACGGCGGTCGCGACGATCGTCTTCATGCGCACCAAGCTGCACCCGCTGATCGTGCTGGCGATCGCCACGGCGCTGGGGGCGAGCGGGTGGCTATCCTGACGGCCCTATGCTCCGGTAAGGAGCGGGGGTCGAATACCCCCGGCCAAACGCCCCCGGCCACCAACGGTGGACCCAGAACCGAGGAGACACGCATTTGTCCGACCCAAAGCCCTTCACGCTCCACGTTTCGGAGAATGATATCGCGGATCTGCGCACCCGCCTCGCACAGACGCGTTTTCCCGACCAGGCGCCGGACGCTCCCTGGGCCTATGGGACCGATCTGGGATACCTGCGCGGCCTGGTGGATTATTGGCGCAACACATTCGACTGGCGTGTGCAGGAAGCGCGGCTGAACGCGTTTCCGCAGTTCAAGGTGAAGCTGCACGGGATCGACCTGCACTATCTGCATGTGCCCGGAAAAGGCCCCGACCCGAAGCCCTTGCTGCTGCTGCACGGCTGGCCCGGCTCGGTGTTCGAGTTCATGGAGATCATCCCCCGCCTGACCGATCCCACGCGCTTCGGCGGGGATGCGAAGGACGCGGTCACCGTGATCGCGCCGTCCCTGCCGGGCTACGGACTATCGTTTCAGCCCAACCAGAAACGCTTTGGCATCGCCGACATGGCCGATTGCTTCGCCGACCTGATGACAAAGGTGCTGGGCTATCCGAAATTCGCCGCACAGGGCGGCGACTGGGGCGCCTTCACCAGTTCCGCGCTCGGCGTGCGCCATGCGGACAAGCTCGCCGGCATTCACCTCAACATGCTGTCGATCAACCCAAGCCATCCACCCCCGGCCCACCCGACACCCGAGGAGCAGCTTTACGCCGAGCAGATCGCGCATTGGGCCAAAGAAGATACCGGATACATCCAGATCCAGGGCACCCGCCCGCAAACCCTCGCCTATGGCCTCACCGACTCACCGGCCGGTCTCGGTGCCTGGATCGCGGAGAAGTTTCATATCTGGACGGACCACGCGGGCGATTTCGAAACGGTGGTGCATCGCGATCACCTGCTCGCCAATATATCGCTCTATTGGTTCACCGGAGCCATCGGCTCCTCGTTCTGGCCCTATTACGACCGGCTGCACGCTCCCTGGCCGATCCCCGATGGCCGGACGGTGGACGTCCCCACCGGCTATGCAGCTTTCCCCAAGGAAATCCGCCGCCCGCCGCGTTCGATCGCCGAGAAGATCTACACCGATATCCGGCAATGGACGGTGATGGAAAAGGGAGGCCATTTCGCCGCGATGGAACAACCCGCGGCACTGGCAACCGACGTGCTGAATTTTCTTGCCCCGCTCCGTCCTTCCTTCTGAGGGGCGGACAGTCTTTCGTGGATGGGCGGGAAGCGGTCTTGCGCTTCCCGCCTGTTCTTCAGCCCTTCTTCGCCTTCTCCGCATCCAGCACCGCCTTGATCCGCGCCGGATCGACCTGGATCTCCACGCCCGACCGTTCCTGCTGCAGCAGCATCATGGAACGGCTGTCGCGAGCCCCCCAGCCGCGGTTCAGCGCCTCGGTCATTTCCTCCAGCGCCAGATTGGCGATCCGCATCGGCACCTTCATCTCACGCCCGAGATTGGTCGCCAGCGTCATGTCCTTATGCGCCAGCCGCAGCGCGAAGGCCGGCGGGTCGTATTTGTTCACCAGGAACTGATCGATCAGCCGCTCGAACACCCCACGCCGGCCCAGCGCGCCCTGGCGCACCGCTTCCCAGATCGCCAACGGCTCCACCCCGGCCTTTACGCCCATGGTGAACACCTCGGCCAGGCCCGCTGTGGTGATGTAGCCCATGCAGTTATGCACCAGCTTCGCCACCGCGCCGGCACCGACCGGGCCGACATAGAAGGCGGCGTCGGAGAACCCATCCAGCACATGCTTGTGCTTGTCGAAGATCTTCCGGTCGCCACCGACCCAGATCGCCATCTGCCCAGAAGCCGCGCCGGAAGGCCCGCCGCTGACCGGCGCATCCAGCGCATAGATCCCGCGCTTCTCGTATTCCGCCGCGATCTTGCGGATCAGCGTCGGCGAACTGGTCGAGAGATCGAAATAGGCTGCTCCGGGCTTCAGCCCTTCGATCAGGCCGTTCTCGCCCATCGCCACGGCCTCCACCTCCGGCGGGCCGGGCAGGGAGGAGAACACCACGTCGGACTGTTCCGCCACCTGCTTCGGCGTCGGCGCCCAAACCGCGCCGGCGGTGATGAAGCGCGACGCCGCCTGCTGGTTGACGTCATTGACGACAAGATCGAAGCCGTTCTTCTGTAGATTGGTAACCATGTGGGCACCCATGGTGCCCACACCGATAAATCCGACTTTCATACCCGTTCCTCTGCTTACTTCGCGTCGGGATTCGCTTCGAAGATCTCGCGCGCAATGTTCGCCGCGGTCATCGCCGCCGGCCAGCCGGCGTAGAACGCCAGATGCGTGATCATTTCGCTGATCTCCGATTTCGTCACGCCGTTGATCAACGCACGCTCCAGATGGCCACGCAGCTGTTCCGGACGGTACGTCGAAATCAGCGTGGCGCAGACGATCAGGCTGCGGTCGCGTTTGGAAAGCTCCTTGCGTTCCCACACATCGCCGAACAGCACGTTCTCGGTCAGCTCGATCATCTTCGGCACGGTTTCGCGAACGCGGTCACGCGATGCGCTGGATGGGGCTTTTGCCATGGTTTCCTCCTGGTGTTTGACGATGCCCCATTGCACGACATCCGGAGCATCCTGTCCAATCCACCCACCCGCCGGTCCGGCGGCAAAACGGATAGGGAGCCATGCGCATGGCAGCGGAACAAAGAGTCGCCCTGGTAACCGGCAGCGCCCTGAACATCGGCCGCGCCATCGCGCAGGGGCTGGCCGAGGATGGCTTCCGCGTCATGGTCACCGCCCGCAACTCGCATGATGACGTTGGCCGCACAGCCGACCTTATCCGCCAGGCCGGCGGCCAGGCCGCGACACACATGGCCGACATCTCCGATCCCGCCCAGGCGCGCGGCCTGATCGATGCCACCATCGCCGCGTTCGGCCGGCTGGATGTGCTGGTCAACAACGCCTCAGTGCGCAAGCAAACCAATATCCACGAGATCACGCCGGAGGAATGGCGCGAGGTTATGGGTGCTACGCTGGACAGCGCGTTCTACTGCGCCCAGGCGGCGGCGAAGCACATCGCCGCGTCGGGCGGCGGCAGCATCGTCAATCTCGGCGGCATGAGCGCGCATGTCGGCGCCACCGGCCGGGTGCACGCCAGCACCGCCAAGGCGGCGATCGTCGGTTTGTCTCGCGTCCTGGCGACGGAACTGGCCGGGGACAACATCACGGTCAACACCGTCGTGCCCGGCTCGATCGACACGGTGCGCGGCGCCGCCGCCGGCGCCCGCCCACCGCATATGCCCGGCAACCTCGCCGGCCGGATGGGCCGGCCGGAGGAGATTGCCGGGATGGTGCGGTATCTCTGCGGTCCGGCCGCGCGCTACGTCACGGGCCAGACCCTGCACGTCAACGGCGGTGCTTTCCTGACGTAATCAGGATCGCGCCGCCGCAGAAAAATCAGCCTTTGCCCCAGATCGGCTCGGCAGCAGCGGTTTCTCTCGGGAAGATCGTGACCGGTTTGCCGTTCTGCCACTGCACGATCACCAGTTCAGCGCCGACGCGGCGGCCCTTTTCGTCGAACTTAATGCGCCCGCCCGGGAACAGCTGGGCCGGGCCGGTGGTCATGTCCATGTTGCGGATCGCCTCGGCCACCTTCACCCGGTCGCCGGTGCCGGCTTTTTCCAGTGCTTCCTTCAGGATCATGGTGTGGCCATAGGCGAAGATCGAATCATGGCCGAACCAGGGTTCGCCGGTACGTTCCATGAAGCGCTTCACCAGCGCTTCCTGTCCCTTGCCGGGCCAGTTTGCCAGGCCGACCATCAGCCCCTGCAACAGCTCCGGCCCGACGGTCTTCAGCAGTTCCGGCACCGCCCAGTGGCCGCCGCCGCCGATCAGCGGCAGCTTGCCGCCGGCCAGGCTGTATTCGCCGAACTTATCCATCAGGATCTTGTCGTCAGGCACCGCGGTCGATTGCAGCAGCACGAAATCCGGCCGCGCGCTGCGCACGGGCTGCACCAGCGAGGTCGCATCCGACAAAGGCGGTGTGTAGATCTGGTCCAGCACGATCGTCAGCTTGGCGTCCGGCAGGCTCTTTTCCCGCATCTGCTTGAGGAAGCTGACGGAAGAAGCGGTGTTGTCGCCGATGATCGCGACCTTGGTCGGCCGCTTGCCCGTCGTCTTTTCCGCCAGGGCCATGACCGTGGGGATCAGCTCCTCGGCCTGCAGGTTCGCGGTCGGCGAGGTCTGGAACACGTTCTTGAAGCCGCGCCCGGTGATCAGGTCCGAATAGGACAGGGTCAGCCAGGGCAGATCGGCGCGCTCGGTAACTTCCGTCACCGCCAGGGTGAAGGAACTCAGCCAGGCGCCGAAGCCGCCGGCCAGATCGGGTTCCTGCGCGACCATGCGCTGGGCGGCGTTCTTCGCCTTCTCGGCGCTGTCGCCGGCATCGTATTCCACGAGCGTCAGCTTGGCACCGCCCATCGATTTGATGCCGCCGGCCGCATTGATCTCTTCAATCGCCATGCGCGCGCCCATCTGCTCCAGCAGACCGGTGCGTGCCCAGGGGCCGGACAGCGGCACCAGCATGGCGATCTTCACTTCCTTGGCCTGGGCGCGGGCGCGCCTGGGCACCAAGGCTCCGGCGCCCGCCGCGGCGGCGAGGCCGAGCGCAGTACGGCGCCCGATGGTCGTTTTCTGGGTCATGCTTCTGGCTCCCTGTTCATTACTGAATAACTATTCCTCGCCGATGCCCAGATAGGCCCGACGTACCCGGTCGTCCTGCATCAGCGTCCGATACGATCCGTCCATCACCACGCTGCCGGTCTCCAGCACGTAGCCATGATCGGACAGTTCCAGCGCCTCCGCCACGCGTTGCTCCACCAGCAGGATGGTCACCCCGTCTTCGCGGTGGATCTGCGAGATGCGTTCGAAGATGAGGTCGGTGATCGCCGGCGCAAGGCCCATCGAGGGCTCATCGAGCATCAGCAGCCGGGGGGCGGAAGCCAGCCCGCGGCCGATCGCGACCATCTGCTGCTCACCGCCCGACAAGGTGCCCGCCAGCTGCAACGCGCGCTCCTCCAGGATGGGGAACAGCATATGAATACGCTTCAGGCTGGCCTCCCAGTTCTTGCGGCCGGCCTCGGTATAGGCGCCCATCTCCAGATTCTCGCGAACGGTCAGGGACTTGAACACCTGCCGCCCCTCGGGAACATGGGCGATACCCAGATGCGCGCGCCGAGCGACCGGCATGGTCAGCAGCGATTCGCCGAAGAACCGGATATCCCCGCCGCGCGCCGGCACGCTGCCGCTGATGGTCTTGAACAGGGTGGACTTGCCCGCCCCGTTCGGACCGACAACGGTCACGAACTGGCCTTCGCCAACCGTGATCGAAACATCACGGAGCGCGACCAGCCCACCATAGGCGACCGTCAGGCCCTGGATCTCCATCATTGCCTTAGACATTCGCGGTCACCCGGTTCAGCCATTTCTTGCCCAGATAGGCTTCGATCACATCGCGGTTCTCCACCACCTCGCGCGGCAGCCCCATCGCCAGCACCTTGCCGTGGTCCAGCACCAGGAAACGGTCGGCGATGCGCATCATCGCGTGCATGGTGTGCTCGATGATCACCACGGTCATGCCGCTGTCGCGCAGGTGGCCCAGCACATCCAGCACCGCGTCGCATTCCTCCCGGCCCAGCCCCGCCAGCGTTTCATCCAGCAGCAGGATGCGTGGCTTGCCCGCCAGCGCGCGGGCCAGCTCCATCAGGCGCAGTTCCTTGTTGGTAAGCTGCCCTGCTTCCACATTCGCCAAATGCGACAATCCGACCTGGGCCAGCGCATCGTTGGCCGAGGCAATGGCATCACGATCCGCCAGCCCGGCGCCATACGCTCCGACCACCACGTTATCCAGCACCGGCAATCGCGGAAAACTGCGAACCACCTGGAAGGTGCGGCCGATGCCCATGCGGCAAATAGCGAACAGCTTCTGGCCGGTCATGCGGTGGCCTTCGAACACGGCCTCGCCCTCGTCGGCAGGCAGCACGCCGTTCATCACGTTGAACAGCGTGGTCTTGCCGGCGCCGTTCGGGCCGATGATACCCAGGATCTCGCCGCGATGGACGCTGAAGCTGACATCATCCACCGCGCGCAACCCGCCAAAGGCGCGCGACAGGTTCTTCACCTCCAGGATCGGGCCGTTGCCGGTGGTGCGAACCTCAACCGGCTGGCCCGAAATGGGCGCCGTCTGGGCACCGATTGCCGGCGCCGCGCGACGGAAGAACCTGTCGCGAAATGTCCAGAACAACCCTTCCGGCGCCAGCAGCATGATGGCGATGATCGCCGCGCCATACACCACGCCCTGGATGCCTGGGATGATATTGCCAAGCTCGGCCTGCAAAGTTTCCGCCAGCGGGATCAGGATGGCGGCACCGATCAGCGGCCCCCATACCGTTGCCACGCCGCCGAACAGCGTCACCACCAGCGCCTGGGCGGAAACCAGCACGCCGAACACAGACTCAGGCGTCACCACCAGCAGCACGCAGGCATACAGCCCGCCGGCGGAAGCGGCCAAGGCACCCGACAGCATCAGCGCGCGCAGCTTCCACGTCTTGGTATCGATACCCGCGGCCTCGGCGGCCAATTCGTTCTGCCGGATGGCCATCAGCGCCAGGCCGAAGCGGCTGTTCTCCACCGCCATGGAAACGAACATCGCCAGCACCACCAGCCCGACGGCGATCATCGTGTAGCTGCGCGGATCGGAGAATTGCAGGAAGAACGCGGCGTTCTCCCGCTTCATCGGGATCGAAACCTCCTGATACCCGAGATATTGCAGCACGTACAGGATCGCCAACGGATAGGCGAGCATCGCCAGGGCAAAATAATGTCCCCGCAACCGAAACGTGGGCGTGCCGATCACGAACGCCGCCGCCGCACCCAGCACCATGCCGATCGGGATACCGATCCAGGGCGTCAGGTTGAATTTCACCAATGCCAGCGTCACGGTATAGGCGCCGATGCCGAAGAACGCGGCGTGGCCGAAACTGGTTAAACCGCCATAACCGGACAGCAGATTCCACGACAGGCCAAGCACCGCCCAGATCGGCACCAGGGTCAGCATCAACTGGTAATAGGAATTATGCACCTGCGAGGCGAGCAGCAGGTAGATCGCCACCACCACGGCAAGAACGATAACATCCCGCCGCAGCTTGGCGCCCACGCCGGGCCTCATGCCCGTTCCGCCGAGCGGCCGAACAGACCTTGCGGCCTCAACAGCAGGATCATCAGGAACACCACGAAGATGGCCGCGTTCTGCAATTGCGGCGGCAGGACCAGGGCGGAGAATTGCTGCACGAAGCCCACCGTCAACCCGCCCCAGAAGGCGCCCATGATGCTGCCCATGCCGCCGAGCACGACGCCGGAATACATGATGATGACGAAATCGACGCCGACGAACGGGGTGAACGAAAGATAGGTGGCGATCAGCCCCCCGGCGATCGCGGTGATACCCGCGCCGATGCCGAAGGCGGTGCGGTGGGCCTTCTCCACGTCGATGCCCATATAGCTGGCCGCCGTCGGGTTGTCGGCGGCCGCGCGCAGCGACTTGCCCAGGCGCGTGTATTCCAGAAGCACGTAAAGCAGGATCGCGACGACGATCGCCACGCCGGCGGAGATGGTGCGTGCCTTGTTGAAGAACACCGAGACGTCCCACGCCTCGGACGGTATGAATTCCCAGGCGCGGGAGGACAACGGCGTGCGCACGCCCACCGGGGTGGAGCCGAACACGATCAGCCCGCCGTTCTGCAGGATCAGCGAGACGCCGAGGGTGATGATCAACTGGCCGAAATGCCCTTCGTCCAGGCTGCCGGAGGTGCGCAGGCCGGACACGCGGGAGATCAGGAATTTGTGCAGCAGCGAACCGCCGACGAACAGCACCGGCCCCGCGGCCAGGGCCGCGACGAAGGGGCCGTAATACGGGCCCAGGAATGCCAGCAGCCCCCAGACCGAGAACAGATAGACCACGACATACATGCCGAGCATCAGCAGCTCGCCCTGGGCGAAGTTCACCACCTTCATGATGCCGAAGATCAGCCCCAGCCCGACGCACATCAGCCCATAGATGCATCCGATGGTGATGCCCGCGGCAAGCGCGTTCAGCACGTTCTCGATCAGAACTGTCGTGTCGATCATACGGATCGGCTCATTTGAACATCTTCCCCAGGCGCATTGAATACGGCGTTTCGGGCGCCAGGCGCCTCTTCGCCGTCGCCTTTGGCGCCTTTCGTCGCGCCGGTCAACGCCGCTGCGAGGACTTTCTCGATTTCACCTGGGTGATGCGCCGGATCGGCCGGGGCGCACTTGACCCAGGGCGCACTTGACCCAGGGCGCACTTGACGATGTCTCCGGGCGCTCCCTACCGTGCGCGCATAATCAACAAGCCTGCCCAGGAGACGTCTAACATGTGCCAGTCCAAGTGGTTCACGAACAGTGTGCTTGCGGCAACCGCGTTGGTTGCAATCTCGTCTGGCCAGGCTCGCGCGCAGGACTGCGAACTGAAGATCGGCGCGATGGGACCGATGTCCGGCGGCGCGGCGCAATGGGGTCTGGCGATGGAAGGGGCCGCCGTGCTCGCGGCCGCCGAGGTGAACGCCGCGGGCGGTCTGCAGATCGGCAGCAAGAAGTGCAAGGTCACCGTGGTCAGCTACGACAGCAAATACACCGCCGATGCCGCGGCGGCCGGATCGAACGCCTTCGCCAGCCAGGACATCCATTTCATCATCGGCCCGGTGGGATCGCCGG
>CAINEA010000829.1 GCA_903847525.1 uncultured Acetobacteraceae bacterium
ATCAGGCCCACGTCTTTCAGCTTGCGGCCAACCGCGCGGGTTCGGGTGCGGGCCTTTTCGATGGTGGTGGTGAAGGTGCCGGCCTGTTTCAGAAGGCGCTCCAGCACATCGTCCATTTTAAGCATTTCCGTGCGGGTGGCCCCGAGCAGCGTGCGAATCTGGTCAGCCTTCTGTTCCAGCGCCAGCGTGACGAAGCCGAGATGGATGGTGCGCAGCAAAGCCGGGAACAGGCTGGGGCCCATGACCAGCACCCGGCTGTCGCGGCCGATATCGTCGATCAGACCGGGGATGCGCGCGACCTCGGCGTAGAGCGCGTCGGTCGGCAGATAGAGCACGGCGAATTCCACCGTCACCGGCGGATTGATGTATTTCGCGTGGATCTTCTTGGCTTCATCGCGGATCCGGCGATCCAGGCCGCGGGTGGCGACGCGCTCGGCCTCCGCATCGCCGGCCTCGGACGCGGCCAGCAGGCGCTCGTAATCCTCGATCGGGAATTTGGCGTCGATCGGCAGCAGCGGACGGTTTTCACCCCGCATCGGCATGATCACGGCGAACTCCACCACATCGTCGCTGTCGGCGCGGATTTTGTGGTTGGTTAAATAAGTGCCGGGCGGCAGCACATCATCCAGCATCGCGCGAACCTGTGTTTCGCCCCATCCGCCTCGGGTCTTCACATTGGAAAAGAGCCGCTTGATATCGCCGATCTGCGCGGTGACGGCCTGCACGTCGGTCATCGCCTTCTGCACCGCGGTGAACTGGTCGATCACCCGTTCGAAGCTGGTCTTCATCTGCTTCTCGACCGCCTCGTGCAGCTGCTCGTTCACGGTCTTCTGGATCTCGGCCAGCTTCTTCTCGCTGCCTTCGCGCATTTCGCCGAGCTTGGTTTCCAGCAGGGTGCGCGTGGTCTCGAACTGCACGCCGATGGAGGAGGCTGTTTTCTGCTGGCCGTCCGACAGTGCCAGGCGCAACTCCCCCTGCTCACGCGACAGGGTGGTGCGCACCTGCTCGATGCCGGTGTTGAAGGTGCCTCCTAGGCCGACCAGCCGCTCGATCGTGGCTGTGCCGGCGCTGCGCAGTTCCGCCCGCGTCGTTTCCGCCTCCGCCCGGGTGCCGGCGAGCGCCTGTTCGGCGAGCAGGCGCAGATGCGCCAATTCCCGCGCCCGAGCCGTGCCCTGGCGCAGGACAAGGATCAGGATGAGCAATGTCGCCAACGTCGCGACAATGGCCAGGATCAGGCCGAGCTGGACCTTATCCGCCAGCAAAGCGGCGTAGAATTTGGGGTCGGCAAGAGACTCGAGCTGCATCGGTGCTTCCAGGGATTGCCGGCGCAGTATCCGTCATCCGCGGAGTCGCGGGCGATAGCCGAATTGATCCGCCAGATCGTCAGCGGCGTCCGGTCATCCCCGTCCGGTCATCCCCCCTGGGCCAATTCCGGCAACAGGGTCAGCAGCGCCGTCAAATCGCGTTCAGCGACGCAGACAAGATATTGGTTGGAAGCTGGCGTTTCGTCCGGCGATTCCGGCAGCGGCATGCCGTCGGCCCCAAGGGGCAGGGCGGTCAGGCCGATGTCGGCATAGACCTTGAGCAGCCCGGCACCGGCGCGCCAAACGGCCGGATCCAGCCCTTCCTGGATTGCCAGGTCGCGCATCCGCCAGATCGCGGAAACCCGATCCGATTCAGCACCGATGGGATCGCCGAGTCCCAGCATGACCCGGCCAACCCGGCGGAACGCGATCGCTGCCCGGTCGGCCTCGCCCCACACCAGCCCGTCCGCACCGTTCACCGGCAATGCCCCGAGCCGCGCGAATTTCGCCCGAGCCTCGTTGCCCCAGGGCTGGAAGGCCACGCGCCCGGGCATCAGCAGCCGCCAGAGCGCAACCAGCGCCAGGATCACGGTAAGGGCCAAGGTGACGCGCAGGGAATTGGACACCTCGCGCGACAGCACGATCTCCCACCAGGAATTATCCGGGTGATCGCGGAACGTCCGCTCCGACACGATCAGCGCCAGCACGCACGCGGCCAGAGCCAGTACGGAGAGCGCGGTGGAAGGATCCATCTTGCCCGATAGCAGGCGGGCGTGGCGGTAGAAGCTGGCACGGAACGGTGCCAGCACCAAAGCGGCCAGGATCAGCACGCCGGCGATCCACATCCGCTGGGTCTGCGCCTGGGCGGCGATGAAGAAGGCGCCGGCCAACAGCAGGACGATGGTGCTGCCCCACGCCAGATTGACCCGCTGCGACAGTCCGATCGCCATGACCAGCAGGCCCGCGCCGATCAGGGAAGGCACGAACTGGCCCGCCTGGGCCGCGAGTTCGGACAGGTCGGGATCGATCCAGGAGAAATCCGGCACCGGGGCCAGCACGCCCAGCGACAGAAGCATGGCGCCGCACAGGGCCACCACGCTGGTGGCGGCGGTCACCGGGAAGTCCGGCTCGCTCCAGCGGCCGATCGCCTGCACGCCGCTAAGCTTGCTGGTCCGGCGCAGGAAGCTGCCGCCGCGCAGCAGAACCTCGTTGCCGGCGAACATGGTGCCGGCGAGGAACAGAGGGATGATGTAGTAATACAGGCGGAACACCACGATGCCGCCGACGATTTGCGGCGCATCCAGCCACGGCGACAGGCCGAGCAACATGGCGGTGTCGAACACGCCGATGCCGCCCGGCAGGTTGGCCGCGAGGCCGGCGGAATACGACGCCAGATACACACCCATGAACCGCAGCCAGGTAAGGCCGTCCGTCGGCGGCAGCAGCGCATAGAAGATCGACGCGGTAACCGCGACATCCACCGATGCCAGCAGCACCTGCAGGATCGCCATCCGCCAGCCCGGCAGTTCGGCGGTGTGGCCGAATATCGTGACGCTGCCGACGACGCGCGACAGCGTCACGTAGGCGGCAACGATGGCCCAGAGCCCGGCGCCGATCGCATACATCACCAGGGCAGGGATCTTGTTGCCGAAGAACGGGATGGTGGTCGGCTCGACGAACAGCACGAAGCCGCCCAGCACCATGCCGCCCAATCCAAAGGTCAGCGAGCAGAACGCCACGGTCTTGGCGATCTGCAGCGGCGTCAGGCCCCAATGGGCATAGAGCCGATAGCGCACCGCTGCACCGGATACCGCGGCGAAGCCCAGATTATGCGACAGCGCATAGGCGCAGAACGACGCGAAGGCGACGCGCCCATACGAGACCTTGTGGCCCGCATAAATGGTCCCGAGCCGGTCGTAGAAGGTCAGGATGCCATAGGACAGGATTGTCCAGACGAACGAGATCGCCAGCGCCCGGTGCGGTATGCCGGCGAGTGCCGCCTCGATATCCGCCATCTTGAGATTGCGGAATTCCTTCTGCACCACATAGACGGCGCCGCAGAGCAGCGCGATCCCGAGCAGGGCCGGCAGGTTACGCAGCAGCTTTTTGAGGACGTTCACGAAGCGGACTGTTCCAAACTATCAGGCCCAAACCGTCAGGCGGCGTCTGCCGGACGCGCGAGCGCCGAGCGGATCAGGGCAATGGTTTCCGGTATGCCGTACAACGCCACAAAGCCACCGAAGCGCGGGCCTTCCTGCTGGCCGAGCAGCACCTGGTACAGGCAGCCGAACCAGTTGCGCAATTCAGGGAAGTCGTGACGCTTGCCGACCGCGAACACGGCGGTCTGGATCGCCTCGGCATCCGCGTCCGTTTCCAGGGCGGCGAGGGTTTCGGCCAGGTCGTCCAGCGCCGCCCGCTCGTTCGCGTCGGGCTGGCGGTACTGCTTCGTGGGGCGGACGAAGTCCTGGTAATAGGCCACCGCGTGATCGACCAGCCGTGCCAGCATCGGCTCGGTCTCGGCATTCGCCTGTGGGATGTAGCGGCGGATGAAGCCCCAGAGCATGTCCGACCCGGCCGCGTTCACCACGCTGGCGAGGTTCAGCAGCATCGCGAAGGAGATCGGGCTGGCCGCCGAATTGGGCATCCGCCCGGCATGGATATGCCAGGCCGGGTTGGTCTGCTGCTCGTAGCGCTGCTGGGCCAGGGCCTTGCCGGCGTTGGCGATATACTCGTCCACCGCGCGCGGAATGGCGTCAAAAAACAGCCGCTTGGCCCGTTGCGGCTGGTTGTACATGAACTGCGACAGGCTTTCCGCCGGCGCGTAGCGCAGCCAGTCATCGACCGACAGGCCGTTGCCCTTGGACTTGCTGATCTTCTGGGCGTGCTCGTCGAGAAACAGCTCATAGGTGAAGCCCTCCGGGGGCTGGCCGCCCAGGATGCGGCAGATCCGCCCGGACAGGCGCACGCTGTCGATCAGGTCCTTGCCGGACATCTCATAATCGACCCCGAGCGCGTACCAGCGCATCGCCCAGTCGGCCTTCCATTGCAGCTTGCAATGGCCACCCTTCACCGATGTCTCGAACGCCTCGTTGGTGTCCGGATCGCGCCAGACGATGGTGCCGGCGTCCGTGTCGCGCTTTTCGACAGGCACCTGCATGACGATGCCGGTGCGCGGATGAATCGGCAGCAGCGGCGAATAGGTGGCCCGGCGGTCCGGTCCGAGGGTGGGGAGAATGACCTCCATCACCGAGTCGAAGCATTCCAACACCCGGGTCAGTGCCCCGTCGAACCGGCCGGAGGTGTAGTAGTCGGTGGCGGAGGCGAAATCGTACTGAAAGCCGAAACTGTCCAGGAAGGCGCGCAGCCTGGCGTTGTTGTGTGCGCCGAAGCTGTCATGGGTGCCGAACGGATCGGGGATCCGGGTCAGCGGCTTGCCGAGGAAGCCGGCCAGCATTTCCTTGTTCGGCACGTTGTCGGGCACCTTGCGCAGCCCGTCCATGTCGTCGCTGAAGGCCAGAAGCTGGGAGGGAAGGCCGGTCAGTTCGGTGAACGCATGGCGTACCCAGCTGGTGCGCGCTACCTCGCCGAAGGTGCCGATATGCGGCAGGCCGGACGGGCCGTAGCCGGTTTCGAACAGCGCGTGCGTCTTGCCCGAGGCAGCCAGGCGCTTGGCTACTTTTTGCGCTTCCTCGAACGGCCAGGCCTTCGGGATGGTGACTTCAGCGGTTTGGGCGGGATGAGACATGTTTGCGAAGCTATGAACAGGGGATGCCTTGGTCAATCGGCGGGCGTCCTTATAGTGTGCCTATGAGCGTCTGCGCCACATGACCATTTCTTCACCTAATTCTTCAACGGCGCGGATCCTGTTGCCGGAAGCGCCGGCGGTGGTGGCCGGACATGGCCGCGCCGCGATCCTGACGGTGGACGGCGAGTTCTTCTCCGGCACGGCGGAGCATGTCGCGACCCGGCTGCGCACCCTGAAGCCGCCCTTGCTGGTGCATGCGCCGGCCACGCTGCGCCGGCTCGGCCTGAAGGCGCTGCCCTGTTTCGACCTGTTGGAACTGTTCGCCTTCGCGATGCCCGCCCGTTCGGCCGCGCCCACGCCGCGCGGGCTGGCGGCGGTTCTCGACCTCGATCCGCTGGGCAGCGATCTGGAGGACCTGGCCGCCGCGCTGCCGGAGATCGCGCTGGTGCTGCTGAACCATCTTGCGGCTGCCCGGATGCTGGCGCTGAACCGCGACGCGGCGGGACTTGCGACGCAGATGGGCACCGGCGGCTGGGGCTGGGCGCCGTACGTTGCCGCCGCCCTCGGCCGGCCGGATGCGGCCCCGTCGGCAGAGGCGTTGAAGGTCTGGAAGCGCCTGCCGGAATGGGAGGATGCGGCGCCGCTGCCGGCACCGTCGTCCTATCCGGTCAGCGAGGCGGAGGCGCGCACCCGCCTGGCGGAGATCCTCGGTTCGGAGTCCGAGCAACGGCCGGGCCAGGCCGATTATGCCGGGGCGGCCGCCGAGGCCTTCGCCCCGCGCGAGCAGACCGGCGATCCGCATCTGGTGCTGGCGGAGGCCGGCACCGGCACCGGCAAGACGCTGGGCTATATCGCGCCGGCCAGCCTTTGGGCCGAGCGCAACAAGGGCGCGGTCTGGATCAGCACCTTCACCCGCCATTTGCAGCGCCAGATCGACGCCGAACTGGCCCGGCTGTTCCCCGACCCCGCAGAGCGCCGCCGCCGCGTTGTGGTGCGCAAGGGGCGGGAGAATTATTTGTGTCTGCTCAATCTGGAGGATGCCACCGCCAGCGCATCGGGCGGCTTCGCGCCGGCCGGGCTGATCCCGTTCGGGCTGATCGCCCGCTGGGCGATGGCGACGCAGGACGGCGATATCCAGGGCGGCGACCTGCCCGGCTGGTTCGCCGAGTTGTTCGGCGGCGCGACGCTATATTCCCTCGCCGACCGGCGCGGCGAATGCATTCATGCCGCCTGCCCGCATTGGCGGCGCTGCTTCGTGGAGCACACGATCCGCCGCGCCCGCACCGCCGAACTGGTGGTGGGCAACCACGCGCTGGTGATGGCCCAGGCCGCCTGGGGCGGGCTCGACGACAACGCAGTGCCGACCCGCTATGTGTTCGACGAGGGGCATCATCTGTTCGACGCCGCCGACAGTGCGTTTTCCGCCGAACTGTCGGGCGTGGAAACCGCGGAGCTGCGCCGTTGGCTGCTGGGCGCGGAGGGTGGAAGATCGCGTGCCCGCGGCCTGAAGAAGCGGCTGGAGGAACTGGTGGCCGCGCGCCCGCTGCTGGAAGCCCCGCTCGATGCCGCGCTGCAGGCGGCCCGCGCCCTGCCGGCGCCGGGCTGGGCGGCGCGGCTGGGCGGCGCGGGACCGGAGATCACCGGCCTGGACGCCGGCCGGCCGAACCCGACCGAGGCGTTTCTGCGGTTCGCCCACCGCCAGGTGCTGGCGCGGACGCAGGGTGACGGCGACCCGCGCGGGGCCAACCCGTATGCCTACGGCGCGCAGGAATGCGACCTGTTCCCGCCCGCGACCGGGATGCCGGAGGCGGCGGAGTATCTCGGCCGTGCCCTGGTGAGAATCATCGAGCCGCTGACGAGGCTGCGCACAAGGCTGCTCGCCCGGCTGGAGGATGAGGCGGAGGACATGGACGCCGCCACCCGCAACCGGATCGAGGCCACCTGCCGTTCGCTCGGCCGGCGCGCGATCGATCCTGTGGGTGCCTGGCGGGCCATGCTGCGCGCCATTTCGGACCCGCCGCCGGAGCCGGGCACGCGGCAGGACCACATAATGTTCCTGCGCCTGGACCGGCGGGATGGCACCGATCGGGATGTCGGGCTGCACCGCCACTGGCTCGACCCGACGGTTCCGTTCGCGATGACCCTGGCGGCGCCGGCACAGGGGCTGCTGGTAACCTCCGCCACCCTGCGCGACAGCGGCGACCTGGATCCGGAACTGGCGTGGGAAGCAGCGGAGGCGCGGGTGGGCGCGCCGCATCTGCCGTCCCCGGCGATCCGCGTGGCGGTGGCGAGCCCGTTCGACTATGCCGCGCAGACCCGGGCCTTCGTGGTGACGGACGTGATGGGCGGCGATATAGGTGGGCTGGCGGCGGCCTATCGCGCGCTGTTCATGGCGGCCGGCGGCGGCGGGCTGGGTCTGTTCACCGCGATCAGCCGGTTGCGCGCGGTGCATCAGCGCATCGCCCCGGATCTCGAGGCGGCCGGCATCCCGCTTTACGCCCAGCATGTCGATGCGATGGACAACGCCACCCTGGTCGACATCTTCCGCACCGAGGAAGAGAGCTGCCTGCTCGGCACCGACGCGATGCGTGACGGCGTGGACGTGCCCGGTCGCGCGCTTCGCCTGGTGGTGTTCGAAAAGACCCCTTGGGCGCGGCCGGACATCCTGCACCGGGAACGGCGCGTGCACCTGTCGGGCGGCGACCCCAAGGGCTACGACGACCGGATCGCCCGGCTGCGGCTGCGCCAGGCCTTCGGGCGACTGATCCGCCGCGCCAGCGATAAGGGTGTCTTCGTGCTTCTGGACCGCCAGACCCCGACCCGGCTGCTGTCGGCGTTTCCGGCGGGGGTGACGGTGCGCCGCGTCGGGCTGGCGCAGGCGGCGGCGGAGACGCGCGAGTTCCTGGGAGCCGACGTCTCCCCTTGATCGGCCACGGAGCTTCCCGCACCCTCCGCCGGCATTCGGGGGAGAAGGCATGGAACAGCACCGCATCCAGGCGAACGGACTGAACTTCAACGTCTGGCGGGCCGGCCAGGGCCGCCCGATCCTCCTGCTGCATGGCTGGCCAGAATTCGCCGCTGTCTGGCACAAGGTGATGGATCGGCTGGAGGACCGCTACACATTGATCGCGCCCGATTTGCGCGGCTTCGGCGACAGCGACAAGCCGGATTTGGGCCCCACCGACAAGGCGGGGGCGGACGTGCATGCCGCCGATATGCTGGCGGTGCTGGATGCGATGGGCATCGGCACATGCGGCATCGTCGCGCATGACGTCGGCGCCTATGTCGGCCAGTCCATCGGGCGTTCCCACTCCCGGCGCGTGTCCGGGCTGTTCTTCTTCGACTGCCCGTATCCCGGCATCGGTGCGCGCGGCGCGGCGCCGGACCATCTGAAGGAAATCTGGTACCAGTTCTTCCACCAGCTGCCCTGGGCGGCCGAGATGGTTTCCAGCTCGCGTGAGGCGTGCCGGTTGTATTTCAGCCATTTCCTGCGCCACTGGTCGATGCGCAAGGATGCCTTCGACAACGACATCGAGGCCTGGGTGGATAACTTCCTCAAGCCCGGCAACATGCAGGGCGGTTTCAACTGGTACATCTCCAACAATGCCAGCCGGCTGGCCATGCTGCGGGGCGATGCGCCGCCGCCGGCGCCGATCACGGTGCCGACCTGCTGCCGCTGGGGCGAAGGCGGATCGGTGCTGCCGGCCGCGTGGGGGGACCGGATGGGTGAGTTCTTCACCGATGTGGATTTCAAACCGCTCCCGGGCGTCGGACATTTCCCGCATTGGGAAGATCCCGACCTCGCCAGCGCGGAAATCGCCGGCTTCTTCGGCGGATTGCCCGGGACAGCCTGGCACGCATGAAGATCCCCTCGGTCCATCCACCGAAACGGCCCGAGCTTCGGCGGGAGGCGCCGAAGGATACTATTCCGCCCGTGCCGCGCCTCGTCACCAGCAGCCGTTCAGACCAGCTGGTCCGCTATGGTTTTGACCGTCACTGGTGGCATGACAATTACCATAGCGCGCTGACGGTCTCGTGGTGGGGCTTTCTGCTCATTACAGCCATGGCCTATCTCGTGCTGAACCTTTTGTTCGCCAGCCTCTATCTGGCGCAGCACGGCTCCATCGCCAATGTTCCTGATCTGGACTTCGCTGACGCTTTCTTTTTCAGCGTGCAGACGATGGCGACGATTGGCTATGGCCAACTCGTGCCGCTGACGATTTACGCCAATATCCTCGTCACGATCGAAGCATTGATCGGCATGCTGTTCATCGCCCTGACCACGGGTCTGGTGTTCGCCCGGTTTTCCCGGCCGACCGCGCGGATCCTGTTCAGCAAGGTAGCCGTTATCGGCAACTATGACGGCGTGCGCACTTTGTTCGTGCGCGCCGGCAATGAACGCCAGAACCAGATCCTGCGCGCGGACGTGTCGATGCATTTTCTGCGCACCGAGGTGTCACGGGAGGGTGCGACGATGCGGCGCTTCTACGACATGAAGCTGGTGCGCGACCGCACGCCGTTGTTCGGACTGACCTTCCTGATGATGCACGTGATCGACGAATCCAGCCCGTTGTTCGGAATGACTGCGGAAAGCTGCGCCATGGCCGATGGAGAGATCGTCGTTACCATATCCGGTCTGGATGAAACGATGTCGCAGACGATCCACGCCCGGACATCCTACACCGCGGCGGAAATCCGCTGGGACCACCGGTTCGTGGACATTTTCGGCTTTACCGGTGACGGCCGCCGGGCGATCGATTTCGGCCGCTTCCACGACACGGAGGCTCTGTAGGCACGCGCGGCCAGGCCTTGTCGGGCCTGGCCGCTGCTTTTCGCTATTTGCTCGCGGCGTCGATTTCGGCGATGGCGGCCGTATCCAGCTTTATGTTCGGAACGGCGACGAGGTCGGCGAGCTGGTCGAGATTGGTGGCGCTGACGATCGGCGCGGTCACGCTCGGCCGCGCGATCAGCCAGGCCAGCGCGATCTGGCCGGGCTTGGCATTATAGCGCGCCGCCACCGCGTCGAGCGCCGCGAGCACCTTGAAGCCGGCTTCATTGAGATATTTCGCCACCCGCGGGGCCCGCGCCTGGTTGCCGGCATCGGCCGGGGAGCGGTACTTGCCGGTCAGGAAGCCGCTGGCCAGCGAGTAGTAGCCGATGACGCCGATCTTCTCCTTCAGGCAGAGCTGTTCCAGCGGTCCCTCGAACTCGGTGCGCTCCATCAGGCTGTATTGCGGCTGCAGGCTGTCATAGCGCGGCAGGCCCAGGCGCTGGCTGGTTTCCAACGATTCCGCCAGGCGTTCGGCAGTGAAGTTGGAAGCGCCGATGGCGCGGACCTTGCCTTGCTTGATCAGATCCTGATAGGCGCCGAGCGTTTCCGCGATCGGGGTTTCCGGATCGTCGCGATGGGACTGGTACAGGTCGATATAGTCGGTCTGGAGCCGGCGCAGGCTGTCCTCCACCGCCTGGAACATATAGGCGCGCGACAGGCCCTTCTTGCCCGGTCCCATTTCGATGCCAAGCTTGGTGGCGATGATCACCTTGTCGCGGTTGCCGCGGGCCTTCAGCCATTTGCCGATGATCGCTTCGGACTCGCCGCCCTGGTTGCCGGGGTGCCAGCGGGAATAGACGTCGGCGCTGTCGATGAAGTTGAAGCCGGCGGCGACGAAGCCATCCAGCAGCCGGAACGACATCGCCTCGTCGGCGGTCCAGCCGAAGACGTTGCCGCCGAATGTCAGCGGGGAGACCTTGAACGGCGCGTTGCCGAGATTGCGCATTTCCATATTTGTGCCCTTCCATGACCCGGCGCGGCCGGGTTGTTCGGCCGGATCAGAGCAGAACCGTCGTAATGTGCAACCCCGTGTTCGCGTTCACTTGGCCGGGCCATGCCATCAGGCGGCGAGGGCCTCCGCGAGGCGGCCATTGGCCAACGGATAGTCCAGGCCGGCGCGAATCGTGACTTAGATCAGGCCGGTCCCTTCCGGCAGATCCAGGGCGGCCGAGCCGTCGGTGCAGGGAGCATTCAATCCTGTGGGGTTGATTACGCCGCCAATGCGATTGCCTCGTCGTCGTACGCGGGGCGGAAGCCGGGATAGCGATGACGGAAGGCGTCCGCGAGCGTATCATTCAGCACCGTTGTTCGCACGTCGAGGAACGGCTGCACCGTTGCCCTGTTCCAGCGCATCTGCTGCTTCTTGTTCATGCGTTTGGCGATGATCTCGTTGACCGAACTCTCCACGAACGCGGTCGAGATCGGTTCGCCATTCCGGCGCCGGGCGGCGTATTGGACCAGCGCGCCCTGGTTCCGCTCGAGGTAGGCCAGCAGCTCGCCGGCGTGGTGTTCCAGGCGCCCGAAGCCTGTCACGTCCTGTACATGGGGACGTCGCGCTCAGCGGCACAGCGCTGCGAGCTTGCGCTGGCATCCCGGCCAACGCCCGTGGCACAGACGCCACTTCGCACGCTCCAGTCCGCGAACCGACTCGGTTGCCAGGTGTGCGTCGGTCGCGCCGAAGCCGCGGGCCACCTGCAGGGCGTGCTCGAAACGCACCGCGCCGTGCCACCAATCCAGCACGACCGTGGCGTTCGGCAGCGCTTCGCGTTGCAGCCGCCAAAGCCCGGCATCGCCGTCGCTCAGCACCGTCGCCGCCGTCTGTACCGTTATGCCGGCCACCGCAAGCGCCTGCTTGAACCCGTCGGACGCGATCGTGGGGCTGTTGCGCGCGAAAGCGAAGCGGAACTGGCCGCCCTGAGCGTCGATCACCTTGCCGGCGATCACCTTGCCGGCGATCACCTCAAAGTGACGCTCGTCCTCGCGGTGCCGGCTGCGGACATAGCCGCCATCAAGCCCACTCACGACGGGTTTGACCGGCTGTGCCTCCGTCACCTCTGCCGTTTTCGCAGCGTGCGGCCGCACAACCGCCTCGCCGGTCCGCATCGCCCTGTTTCGCACTGTGCCCGCGTTCCGTGCCCCGCTGATCGGAAGCAACTCCGACAGTAGGTCCACGACCTTGCCAAACGGCGCCAGCGCTGCATATCGCGCCGTGATGTAGGCCAGTTCGGGCGCCACGGTCGCGGCCTCGAGGTCGAAGGCGGCGGAGCTCTTTGCCACGTCCCCTTTCTGGCAGGGACAGGTGAACAAGCGCCGAATGCGAATTGGCACGTCACCGAACAGCGAGCGGGAACGTCGCGGCGTAGTGTCCCTTGCTGGCCAACTCGCTCGCACAGATCACGCATGTGCGGCGATGCTTGCCGGCGACCGTCGCCTGTGCGGGGACAATATCCACCTGGATCGCGGCCATGAGCTGTTTCGCCTCAGCGAGACGAAGCCCGAGGTCGGCCAGACCGGCTTGCCCATCGCGTTCGAGGCGTGCGACCTCTACCTCCGTCGTCTCCCCGGCCTGCAGCGCCGCACCAGCTTTGCCACCAACTCACCCTCATCCCGTGAGCCCAGAACCTACCAAAACCGGAACGAACCCCACAGGATTGCATGCTTCCTCCTTAGGCCAGCATCGCTTCCAGAAACACGCGCAGTTCGGCCAGCATCATCGGCTTTTTTAGCATCGGCTGGGAGGTAAACCGCGTGGGCAGTACTTCGCGGGAATAGCCGGACATGAACAGGAACGGCACCTGGCGTTCGACCAGCAGGTCAGCGACCCTGAAGGAATTTTCCCCGTTCAGGTTGATGTCCAGCATGCCGCAATTCACCGATGTGCCTTCCAGTGCGGCCAGCGCCAGCCGCGTCGAGGGATAGGGGCCAACCACGATCATCCCGAGGGCCCCAATGAGCTCGGCCATTTCCTCCGCCAGGAACGGCTCGTCTTCGATGATCAGCACCGTTTTGCCGACCAGCGGATCGCCGGCTGCATTGTACCCGGGGGGCGCACGCTCAGGATTTGGCATGATCTCTGCCGTCCCCCTTATATTGCGGAAGTCTGATTTCCACACGCAGGCCCGTCGACGCGTAATCGAACGTGATCTCGCCGGCCAACCGGTAGGAAACCTCGCTGCGGATCATCCGCGTGCCCATGCCGAGGCTTTCGGGTTCGCGTGCCGGCGGGCCGCCGTGTTCTTCCCAGCGCAGAGCCACGGTGCCGTCCTCGGGCAACGCCGTGATCGACCAGATGAGATCGACATGGCCGATGGGCACGGACAGCGCACCGTATTTTTCCGCGTTGGTCATCAGTTCATGCACGATCAGGCACAGCGACAGAAGCCTGTCGGCACCCACCCAGACACTCGGCCCCTGGATCCGCACCTGTTGGGATTCCACCCGCAGGTAGTTCGCCAGCATCAGTTTCAGTAGTTCTTGCAGCCTGACCGGCTGCCATTTGTTGTCCGACAGCAACCCGTACGGCACGGTCAGAGCGTTCATACGCCCGCTGAACGCCTGCAACCTTTCGTGCGCTTCCGGTATGTCGCCGAAGCTGCGCCGGGCATGCACGATCACCACCGCCATCAGGTTGCGAATGCGATGGTTCAGTTCCTCCACCAGCGTCCGCAGGCGTTCCTCCGACGGGCTGATCCTGGTGACGTCGACGAAGTTCAGGATCACCCCTTCGATCGTGCCGCCCGCCGAGTGATACGGCAGCGTCCGCGCCAGGTACTTGCGCGCGCCATCGGGGGGGGAGACCAGGCGCTCGGTTTCCTCTCCGTCGGAGCGGACACGCTCGAGGTCGGCGCGCAGGGCGGGGTAATCCAGTTGACAGGCGATATCGGTCAGCATGCGCCCGAAATCGGTCGGCACGAGGTTGAAGACGCCGGCCACCGCCGGCGTGTAGCGGCGAATGCGCAGGCTTTCGTCGAGGAATACCGTGGCGATGGCGCTGCTCTCGAACAGGTTGGCCATGTCCTCGTTGGCAACGGCCAGCGCCTCGATATTCGCCGCCAACTCGCCGTTGACGCTGCTCAGTTCCTCCTGCGAGGTTTCCAGTTCCTCGTTCGCCGCCTGGTGTTCCTCGTTCGTTGAGGCCAGTTCCTCGTTGGCCTCCTTCAGGTCCTCGATCGAGGTTTCGTACTTCTCGATCGTGATGTCCATGTGTTCGCGCAGGTTGGCCAGTTGGCTGCGCAGTTCCTGGATGGTGCGGTCCTGCGCGTCGTCGTCCGTGGCGGGTTCCCCTGGCGAACCCGATGGCGCGGCCTTTGACAATTGCTGGAATACCACCAGGAACAGCGACTCGTGAGCCTGGGCTTTGGCCGGGGTGCCCGCCAGCACGCCATCGGTCGCTGATTCCGGGTTCAGCGGTTCGACCGAAAGATTGATCGTGGGGCTGCCTTCGATCTCCGTCAGCGGAATGTTGTCCCGCACCACGCCACGGCCGGTCTCGACCACCTCGCGCAGGGCGCTGCGCAGATCATGGCGCAATCCAAGCGGCGCCAGCGATTCAAGCCGATGACTGG
>CAINEA010000830.1 GCA_903847525.1 uncultured Acetobacteraceae bacterium
CTCCGCTTCCTCGGGGGTGGCGGGGAAGGGTGTGCATTCATCCAGTGCCATGGTGATCGTGGCGTCCAGCTGGTGCTGGATGCCGATCGAACTGGCCGGCGTCAGGCGGTGTTTGGAGCCGTCGATATGCGACTGGAACGTGACCCCGTCCTTGTCCATTTTCCGCAGCTGCGACAGGGACATGATCTGGAAACCGCCGCTGTCGGTTAGGATCGGCCCCGGCCAGTCCATGAATCGGTGCAGCCCCCCGAGTTCGGCAATCCGCCCGGCGCCGGGGCGCAGCATCAGATGGTAGGTGTTGCCCAGCACCAGCTTCGCACCGGTGGAGCGCACCGCGTCCGCGGTCATCGCCTTCACCGTTCCGGCGGTGCCGACCGGCATAAACACCGGTGTCTGCACCTCACCGTGTGCGGTGCGCAGCATCCCGGCGCGTGCTGGGCCGTCGGTGGCGATAACGCTGTGGGTCAGGGGCATGGCGGGCTCAACAGCGACGAATCGCCATAGGAGTAGAAGCGGTAGCCGCGGCCGATCGCATGGGCGTAGGCCGCACGCATCCGATCGGTGCCGGCGAAGGCGCAGACCAGCATGAACAGCGTCGAGCGCGGCAGATGGAAATTGGTCATCAGCAGATCGACCGCGCGGAAGCGGTAGCCCGGCAGGATGAAGATCGCCGTCTCCCCGGAAAACGGATGGACTTTTCCGTATGAATCTGCCGCCGATTCCAGCAGTCGCAAGGAGGTGGTACCCACGGCGACGACCCGCCCGCCGGCGGCGCGGGCCGCATTGATTGCATCTGCCGCGGCCGTCGTGATCTCGCCGCGTTCGGCATGGATGCGATGTTCGGCGATGTCGTCCGAGCGCACCGGCAGAAAGGTGCCGGCCCCGACATGCAGGGTTATCGTGGTGCGCAGCACACCCCGCGCGTCCAATGCCGCGAGCAGGGCAGGGGTGAAATGCAGGCCGGCGGTCGGTGCCGCGACGGCGCCGTCATGCTCGGCGAAAACGGTTTGGTAGTCCTCGGCATCTTGCTGCAGCGGTCCGGTTGGCCGTTCGATATAGGGCGGCAGCGCCAGCGCGCCGGCGCGCGACAATGCCTCCGCGAAGGCGTCGCCTTCGAGGTTGAAGGCCAGAGCAACGCCGCCATCGGGATCGCGCTCCATCACGGTTGCGGTAAAATCCTCGGCGCCCTCGAACACCAGCGTGTCGCCGGGGCGCAGTCGCCGCGCGTTCCGGGCCAAAGCATGCCAGGCCCCGTCGGGGCGTGGGCGATCCAGCGTTATGCCGATCCGGGCCTCGCCGCGCCTCGCTGCAAGCTGGGCCGGGATCACGCGGGTGTCGTTGCTGACCAGCATGTCGCCGGGGCGCAGCAGGTCCGGCAGGTCCCGCACGAAACGGTCTTCCAGCGTTTTGCTCACCGCCAGCAACCGCGCCGCGTCGCGCGGTCGGGCCGGCTGATGCGCGATGCAGCCCTCGGGCAGGTCGAAATCGAAGTCGGCAGTCTGCAAAGATGCCAGGGCGTCAGCGGGGTAGATAGGAGGAGATCTCGATCAGGTTGCCGTCCGGATCGCGGCAATAGACCGAGCGGATCGGGCCCAGCGCGCCGATCTTGTCCACCGGCCCGACCAGTATCTCCACATGGCATTCATGCAAATGACGGATCACATCCATCGGGCCGACGGCGGTGATAAAACACAGATCAGCGCTGCCCGGACCGTCATTGACGCCGGTCGGCCAACTGCCGAGATCGGCGTCGATCGGGCGGACATTGATCTTCTGGCCGCCGAACTTCAGCGCGGTGCGGTTGGATTCGCCAAACTCCTCGCGCTCCATGCCCAGCACGCGCTGATACCAGGACGCGGTGATCTCCACATCCTTCACGTTCAGAACTAGATGATCCAGGCGATCTACGGTGAAGCGCATTCTTCCAGCCCTCTATTCCAGGCCTCTATTCAAGGCCGTCGTAAAAATCGTTGCCCTTGTCATCCATCACGATGAAGGCCGGGAAATTCTCCACCTCGATCCGCCAGACCGCTTCCATCCCGAGTTCGGGATATTCCAGCACCTCGACGTGGCGGATGCAGTCCTGTGCCAGCCGGGCGGCCGGACCGCCGACGCTGCCGAGATAGAAGCCGCGATGCGCGTGGCAGCTGTCCTTTACGGCCTTGGAGCGGTTGCCCTTGGCCAGCATGATCAGGCTGCCGCCGGCTTCCTGGAACTCCGCCACATAGCTGTCCATCCGTCCGGCCGTGGTCGGGCCGAAGCTGCCCGTGGCCATGCCGGCGGGGGTCTTGGCCGGGCCGGCGTAGTAGACCGGATGGTTCTTGATGTAGTCGGGCAGCCCCAGCCCGGCATCCAGACGTTCCTTCAGCTTGGCGTGGGCGATGTCGCGCGCCACCACCATCGTGCCGTTCAGCGATAGCCGCGTCTTCACCGGATACTGCGAGAGCTGCGCCTGGATCTCCGACATCGGCCGGTTCAAATCCACATGCACGCTGTCGTCCGGCAAATGCTCGTCGGTGGTCTCCGGCAGATATTTTGCCGGATCGGTTTCCAACTGCTCCAGAAACACGCCTTCCGGGGTGATCTTGGCCAGGATCTGCCGGTCCGCGGAACAGGAAACGCCCATGCCCACCGGCAGCGACGCGCCATGCCGTGGCAGGCGGATCACCCGCACGTCATGGCAGAAATACTTGCCGCCGAACTGCGCGCCGATGCCGACATTGCGCGACAGCTCCAGCACCTTCTGTTCCATCTCCAGGTCGCGGAACGCGTGCCCGGCCTTGCTGCCGGAGGTGGGCAGCGTGTCCAGCCACTTGGTTGAGGCGAGTTTGACGGTCTTCAACGTCTGTTCGGCACTCGTCCCGCCGATCACGATCGCCAGGTGATAGGGCGGGCACGCGGAGGTGCCCAGCGTCTTCATCCGTGTGCCAAGATAGGCCAGCAGCTTCTCCGGCGTCAGGATCGCGCGGGTTTCCTGGAACAGGAAGGTCTTGTTGGCCGAACCGCCGCCCTTGGCGACGAACATCAAATGGAACTCGTCGGCATGATGATCGCCGGGGGCGGCCAGGATGTCGAACTGCACCGGCAAGTTGTTGCCGGTGTTCACTTCCTCGAACATCGACAGCGGCGCCATCTGCGAATAGCGCAGATTGGTCTCGGTATAGGTGCGATGCACGCCGTAGCTCAGCGCCTCCTCCTCGTCGCCCTCGATCCAGACGCGCTGGCCCTTCTTGCCGAACACGATGGCGGTGCCGGTGTCCTGACACATCGGCAGCACGCCGCCGGCGGAGATGTTGGCGTTCTTCAACAGGTCCAGCGCCACGAATCGGTCATTTGCCGAAGCCTCGGGGTCGTCGAGGATTTTCCGCAGTTGCGCCAGATGTGCGGGGCGCAGCAAATGCGACACATCGTGGAACGCCCGCAGCGCCAGTTCGCTGAGCGCATCCGGCTGGATGCGCAGCACCGTCTTGCCGTCGCAAACGGAAGTCGTCACGCCCTGGATGTCCAGCTTCTTCCAGGCGATCCGGTCCGGCCCCAGAGGAAACATCGGCGAATACAGGAAGCCGGACGGACGCTGCCCGGAAACGGTCGGTGAGGGGGCGTTCATCGTAGGTCCTTTCGGATCAGGTCTTGGGGGGCGTGCGGCGGCGGAAGGCGTCCAGGCTCACGACCTGCGGGGCCTCCGACGGCTCGGCATCCGTGCCGGAGGTTTCCGGCTCGGCGGGCACGGCCCCTTCGGCGGGTTCCTCGCCCTCTTCCGGATTGGCAATATCGAGCGGCGACTGGAAGCGCAGCACAAACTGCACCGCGGGATCGGCGAAACCGGTGATCGCCGCCAGCGGGACCACAAGTGTGGAGGGTACGCCGCCGAACGACAGCACCACACTGAACAGCCCATCCGCGATCATGGCATCGCGAAACTGGTGCTGCAGGACGATGGTCATCTCCTGCGGATACTGCGCCTTCAGCCGGGCCGGAACCACGGTGGAGGGGTGATCGGTCCGGAACGTCAGGTAGAAATGGTGCTCCCCGGGCAGGCCGTGCTCCGCGAGATGCGACAAAGCGCGCTCCACCACCTGGCGCAACGCCTGCTGCGTCCACTCGTCATAGGGCAGCAGGCTTTCCGGCCGCTGGTCCTGATCGTCTTCCATCGCCAACCTCGTTCTCGCATTCCAGGAACCGCCTGGCCGCGCTTTCATGCGCGCACCCATAGCGTGCCCACGCCGAGGCTCCAAACTCTAGATCCTCCAGCCGGCCAATCGTGCCGGCGGGATAGCCGGCGTTTGTTCAGCCCGGCTTGCCCGGCTTGCTCGGCACAGACGCCAGCGATAGCGGAACCCAGCGCAGCCCGTCGCCACTCTGCACCAGCATCAGCACCGATTTGCGGTTCTGTTTGCGCACAGTTTCCACCCGGGCCTGCACGTCGGCCGGCGAGTTCACCGCCTCCTGCTGCACTTCCAGGATCACGTCGCCCGGCTTCAGGCCGCGTTCGGCGGCGGAACTGTTCGCGGCGACATCGGCGATCACCACGCCCTTCTGCTCGGGGCTGAGTTGGAAGCGGTCGCGGTTTTCCGGCGTCAGTGCCGACAATTGCAGACCCAGGCTGGCGATCTCGGTCGGCTTGGCGCCTTCCATCTTGCCGGGCGCCACGCCGGCAGCGACCTTCTGGTCATCCGGCAACTCGCCGAGCTTCGCCTGCACGGTCACCTCATGCCCGTCGCGCCACAAGGTAACGGGAACCTCCTGACCGATCGCGGTTTCCGCCACCAGGCGCGGCAGGTTCTTCATCTCCTTGACGTCCTGGCCGTTGAACTTGGTGATGATGTCACCGTTACGGATCTTCGCCGACTCGGCCGGACCGCCCTCATTCACGCCGGCGACCATTGCGCCGATCGGCTCCTTCAGGCCCAGGCTTTCGGCGATGTCGGGCGTCACCTGTTGGATGCGCACGCCAAGCCAGCCGCGACGCGCCTTGCCGAATTCCTTCAGCTGGGCGACCACGTTCTTGGCCATGTTGGCTGGGATCGAGAAGCCGATGCCGATCGATCCGCCGGAGGGCGAGTAGATCGCCGTGTTGATGCCGATCACGTCGCCGTTCATGTTGAACAGCGGCCCGCCGGAATTGCCGCGATTGATCGCGGCATCGGTCTGGATGAAATCGTCATAGGGTCCGGAGCGGATGTCGCGGCCACGGGCCGAGACGATACCGGCGGTAACGGTTCCGCCCAGGCCGAACGGATTTCCGATCGCCAGCACCCAGTCGCCCACGCGCGCGGTGTCGCTGTCGCCGAAGGATGCCGCCACAAGCGGCTTGTCCGGCTTCACCCGCAGCAGCGCCACGTCCACCCGTTCGTCCTTGCCGACAAGCTCAGCCTTCAGCGTGGTGTTGTCCGACAGGGTCACGGTGATCTCGTCTGCGCCGTCGATCACGTGGTTGTTGGTCACGATCAGGCCGGAGGCGTCGATGATGAAACCGGACCCCAGGCTCTGGGTCTTGCGATCCGGCGCCGGCTGTTGCGGCTGCGGCCCGCCCCGGCCCTGCGGACGGTTGCGTTCGAGGAAGTCCTTGAAGAACTGCTCGAACGGCGAGCCGGGCGGGAACATTGGGATTTCCGGCCCCGGCCGGTCGCCGCCACGTGCCTGGATGGTGCTGCTGGAGGAGATGTTGACCACGGACGGCTGCAGTTTGGCAGCCAGGTCGGCGAAGCTTTCCGGCGCGGTGCGCGCCATGGCGGGCGCGCTGGCCGCGGCCAGGATACCGGTCGCGGTAACGACCGGCGCCGCAGCGACGCTCAGGGCGATTAGGAGATGGAGAGGGCGGGTTCGAACAGAACGCATGGGGCAATTTCCTGGCTGACGGGGCGCATATGGAACGTCCCGCCGCTTCTAGCAACAGGTGTTTCGCAACAGACCTGCGATGCCGGGTGGCCTTTCCCGAGGGGGGACCTATCGTGGTGCCGGCACTGGCGCGGTCTGCAGCAGCTTCAAGAAATCGTTATCCGGCGTCAGCACCATGCGTGCGTTTCCGCCGGCGAAAGCCTCGCGATAGGCAAGCAACGTCCGCCAGGCGGTGAAGAAGCCGGCATCCTGCTCGTAGGCCTTGGCATACAGGCGGCTGGCATCTGCCTCGCCCTGGCCGCGCAGCTTGTCGGCAGTGGCTCGTGCCTCCGCCAGCAGCACTGTGCGATCGCGATCCGCGTCGGCACGGATGCGCTGGGAGGCTTCTGCTCCTTCCGCGCGCAACTGCTTGGCGACACGTTCGCGCTCGGATTGCATGCGGCTCAGGATCGCCTGGGTATTC
>CAINEA010000831.1 GCA_903847525.1 uncultured Acetobacteraceae bacterium
CCCGCCCGCGCCGAAAGGCCGAGAGCATGCCGGCCGGGATACCCACGAGGCTGCCGAGGGCAACGCCGGCGAGCAGCAGTTCCAGCGTGGGTGGCACCCGGTCGAGCAGTTCAGTAGCCACGGGCCGGTTGGTCAGCCAGGACCGACCGAGATCGCCCCGCAGGACATGGCCCAGCCATATGCCGAACTGTACCGGCATTGGCTTGTCGAGTCCGTAATCGGCCCGCATCCGCGCGATCTCATCGATCGTCGCGGTCGGGCCGGCCAGCATGGCGCTGGGGTCCTGACCGCCGAGGCGAAGCAGCACAAAAGTAACGAAACCGATGATCAGCAGGAGCGGCGCGAGCAGGGCCAGGCGACGCAGCAGGAACCGGCCGGCATGCGCCATCGCGTCATCCTGCCTTGAGATCGACCCAGCGCTCGTGCTCGTCTGGATGGGGAACCCAGCCGGAAATCGCCGGTGCCATGGCCTCGAACGACTGCGGATAGACCGTCATGATCCAAGGCGCGTCGTCGAGCCACAGCTTCTGCGCCTGCCGGGCGGCCTTGTCGCGCGCGGTCATGTCGAGGGTGGTGCGCGCCCCGTCGATCAGCGCATCGACCTCGGGGTTGCTGTACCTGGCGCGGTTCGAGACGCCTTTCGAATGGGCCATCAGGGCCATGGTGTAGATCGGGTCGAGCACGATGGGCCCGTCCTCGAAGGTGAAGAAGGCCAGGTCCTGCTTGCCCGGAGCGGTACGGGCGCGCATTTCCGAACCGGTGATACGCTGCGGTTTGGCGGTGACGCCGACCGCGCGCAACTGGTCGGAGATCTGCACGGCCATCTGCTCCTCCCACGCAAACAGATCCGCGAAAGTAAGATCGACGGTCAGGCTGTCGGCGAAGCCCGCTTCGGCGAGCAAAGCGCGCGCCTTGGCGGGATCGTAGTTGTAGGTGAAGAACGACGGATCGTACGACGCGACGATCGGCGGCACGATGGACAAGGCGGGTTCACCGGTGCCGAGCAGGATCGACTGCTTCAGCTTGTCGCGGTCGATGGCGTAGTTGAAGGCACGGCGGACGCGGATGTCGTCGAACGGCTTGATCGTGGGGTTCATCCGCACCGAGGCCATCGCGCGGCCTTCATGGCCCTGCACCTTCACGCGGCTGTCTTTTTGCAGTTCCACCACCTGCTGCACTGTCGGTCGGTCGATCCACTGCACCTGCCCGGTTCGCAGCAGGGTGATGCGGGATGCGCCGGAGGGCACCGCGCGATAGATCACCCGCTGGAAATAGGGCTGGCCGCGATAATAGTTGGGATTGGCGACGAAGACCGCCTGCTCGCCGGGCCGCACGCTTTCGACGTGATAGGGTCCGTATCCGGCGCTGTTGGTTTCCAGCCATTTCAGCGCCCAGGGGTCCTCCGCCGTGACGTGCTTCTTCATCTCGGTGCTGTCGTAGATCCCCGGAACGTAGAGCGTGAGGCAGGCGAGGAACATCGACGATGGCGCGGAGAGGGTGAACTCGACCTCGCGCGGCGACAGCGCCTTGACGGCGGTGACATTGGCGACCGAGGCGATGAAGTTGCCAGTCCGCTTCTGGGCAAAGGCCTTGTCCCAGCCCCATTCCACATCTGCGGCCGACAGCTCGTTGCCATAGGCACTCTTCACCCCGGCGCGCAGGGTCAGGACCCAGCGTTTGCCATCGGCGGAGTTTTCCCAGGTCTCGGCAAGGCCGCCTTCGATCTTGTTCGG
>CAINEA010000832.1 GCA_903847525.1 uncultured Acetobacteraceae bacterium
GTTGGCCAGCACCAGGGTGTAGCGTTCGGCATCCTCCGCATGGTCCTGCGCCAGGCTGTCGCGATAGCGGATGTCGGGGTTCTCCACCCCGTGCAGCAGCATGTTCATGCTGCCGATGCGCAGCATGGTGCTGTCGAAGTCGAAGCCGTGGAACATGGTGTGGTGAAAGTGCTGGCGCTGGACCTCATCGCGCAGCATTTCCGGGTGGTTGTGCTGCAACGCCTCCCCGGCCGCCACGAGGAAGCCGCAGGTGCCGCTGGCGGGATCGACGATCACGTCCTTCGGCGTGGGAGCGGCCATTTCCACCATCAGGCGGATCAAATGGCGCGGGGTGCGGAACTGGCCGTTCTGCCCGGCCGTGGCGATCTTGCCGAGCATGTATTCATACAGATCGCCCTTGGTGTCGCGGTCCTCCATCGGGATCTGGTCGATCATGTCCACCACCCGGGCCAGCAGCGCCGGGGTGGGGATGGTGAAGCGGGCGTCCTTCATGTGCTGGGAATAGGTGGAGCCGTCGCCGCCCAGGGTGCGCAGGAAGGGGAACACGTGCTCCCCCACGATCTCGAACATTTCCGCCGGCGCCGTGTTCTTCAGGCGGGACCAGCGCAGCTCGGCATAGGCACGTCCACGCGGGTCGGTGCCTTCCGGGAAGATCTGGCGTTCCGGCTTGCGGTTCAGGCGGGTGGCCTTGCGTTCCTCCAGCGTCTGCAACTCGTCCAGGCGGCGGATGAACAGCAAATAGGTGATCTGCTCGATCACCTCGAGCGGGTTGGAGATGCCGCCGGTCCAGAAGGAATTCCAGAGGGTGTCGACCTGGTTGCGTATTTCGCCGGTGAGCATGAGGTTCCTGTTCAGTTTCGCCGGGCCGACGGTGCGGGGACGGTAGGCACAACACGCATTCGTGAGCATGATTGCAGAGACAGAGCGAATTCGCCAGACGAGCGGAATTAGCCAGAGACTTCGGGGAGGCCGTTCAGGGCGGGTGTACCTCGGCGCCGGCGATCCAGTCATTGAGGTAGGTCAGGCCGGCCCGGCCGGGCTGATTGGCGAGCCTGGCGGACCATTTCCTGGCCTGGCCGTCCGCGTGGCCGCGGGTCCAGACCGCTTCATTATCGTTGGTCGCGGTGGCGGTGGGAAACCGGATGATCATCGCAAACCTCTTTGGCCGACTGGGTGGGGCGGCCCTGGATGGGCACCGTCAATACGAATAATATATATTCGGGTTGCCAAATTAATCAAGATAGTTTTTATTCGGATTATGAATAGTGCGCCGGACGAAAAACAGGGCTCCGCCGATCTGCGCTGGAGCCAGGACAAGCGGCTTCGCGCCGTGGATGCGATCGCGTTCTGGGATGGGCGGATCAACCGGAGCGACCTGATCCGCCGGTTCGGGATATCCGTGCCGCAGGCAACGAACGATCTGCGCCGCTACCTGGAACTGGCGCCGGGCAATCTGCGCTATGATCCCCGGCAGAAGACATATTTGGCCGTCGACGGCTTCCAGCCTTTGTTCGGCCCACCGGAAGCTGAGGTCTGGCTGCGTGATGGCGATTCTGGCGCCGGTGCCCTGCTGCCGGTGGAGATGACCCCGCTGCCGCCCAGGCGGATTGATCCCTGGCTGCTGAGGCAGGTGCTGGCTGCCCGGAGGGCGGGAACGGTACTGCGGGTGCTGTATCAGCCGATGGATCTGCCGGACCCATCCTGGCGCTGGATCTCCCCGTGCGCTCTGGCCAGTGACGGGCTGCGCTGGCATCTACGGGCGTATAACCACGACGCCGCCCGGTTCGAGGATCTGCTGTTCCCCCGGTTCATCCAGGTGGACGGGAATCGGCCGACCGGAACCGTGCCGCCGGATGAGAGTTGGGAGCGGCGGATCGCCGTGCATCTGCGCCCGGCATCGCGTTTGAGCCCCAGCCAGCGCGCGGTTGTTGCCGCCGACTACGGGATGGTGGACGAGGCGATCACCGTGAATGTGCGCTTTGCCCTGCTTTTTTTGTTCCTACAGCGGCTGGGCGTGGATCGGCCCGGCGCTTTGTTGGAAGTGGCGAACCGGGTCGAGCTCGATGACGAACTGGCCCGGCATAACCGGACGTATGCCGTGAATTAATTGCAGAATTTACCTGCCTGCGCCCCGCTTTGATCGCTTGCGACCCATGATGAGGGAGTGCCTTTATGCCATTTCGTTTTGTGCATGCCGCGGATATCCATCTCGACTCGCCACTACGGTCGTTGGCACTTCGCGATCTGGAATTGGCCGAGCTGATCGGCAACGCGACCCGTCGGGCATTCACCGACATCATCGATCTATGTCTGGATGAGCAGGTGGATGCCTTGCTGCTCGCCGGAGATTTGTATGACGGCGAACAGACCTCGATGAAGACCGCCTTGTTTCTGGCCCTACAGCTTCGGAAGCTGCACGAAGCCGGTATTCAGGTGTTCATCATCCGGGGAAATCACGATGCCCTTTCCAGGATCACCAAGGAACTGACGCTGCCGGAGACGGTGAAGGTCTTCGGCGGCCGCGCGGATGCGGTGCAAATCGCGCGCGGGCGGGGCGATGTGCCAATCACAATCCATGGAATGAGCTTCGCCCAGCCTCATGCGCCGGACAGCCTGCTGGGACGCTACAAGGCCCCCGTGGAGGGTTCGGTCAATATCGGGCTGATGCACACAAGTCTGGATGGATCACCGGGGCACGACCGATATGCCCCTTGCCCTGTTGGGGATCTGCAGAATTCTGGGTTCGACTACTGGGCTCTCGGGCATATCCATAAGCGTTCGGTCATCGATGGGCGCTGCAAGTTGGTGATGCCGGGGATACCGCAAGGACGCGACATCAACGAAGCAGGACCGAAAAGCGTTTCCCTTGTGACCGTCGCTGACGATCGATCGATCGTGATCGAGGAGCGCCTTACCAGCGTGGCCCAGTTCGAGCGTATTCAGGTGGACCTAGCCGGCATCGATGATTGGCGCGATATGCTCGCTGCCATCGGCGGGAGGCTTAACGAAGCCCGAGGCATGGCGGCATCCGAGCACCTTATAGGCCGCCTGCAGTTAAGCGGCGCGACACCTCTGGCGTGGCGGATCCGCAGCGATCTTGATCACGTCAAGACAGAAGCCGTCTCTCTCGCGCTGGGCATTGGCAAGTGCTGGGTTGAAGGGGTGGAGCTTACGTGCACGGCGCCCACGCAGGCCGAAAGCGAAGGAGCGGCATTGTCTTCGGTGCCGGTAGCCGAACTGTGGCGCTTGATCCAGGAGGACATCCTACCCACGGAAGGATATCAGGCTGAACTGCGGACGATCGCTGACGAGTTAAGGGGACAATTGCCGCCTGAATGCCGGCATATCCTGGGAAGCGACGAGGCCGGGTTCCAAACGAGAATTGCTGAGCTTGCGCAGCAAGGGGTCGAAGATGTGCTCGCACGCTTGCAAGCCACGCCGACGGCGGAGGCAGGCTGATGCGCCTCCGTCGCCTCGACCTCACGCGCTATGGAAAATTCACCGACCACAGCATCGATTTCGGTGAGGCGATCTCTGGACAGCCTGACCTGCATATTGTCTACGGCCCAAATGAGGCGGGCAAATCGACAACACTGTCCGCCTTCCTGGACCTGCTGTTCGGGATTGAGGTGCGAAGCCGGTATAATTTCCGGCACCCCTATAACACCATGCGGATCGGCGGCTTAGTTGAGACATCGTCTGGGCTGCGAGAATTCGCCAGGATCAAACGCCCCCAAAACAGCCTGCTGGGTGCAGGCGACCAACCAATTCTTGACGGCAGCATTCTGAATGAAATGGGTGGACTGGATCGGGCTTCTTATCAGTCGATGTTCTGCCTCGATGATGATTCGCTCGAAGCCGGCGGGAAGAGCATTCTCGATAGCCGGGGCGAACTGGGACAATTGCTGTTCGCCGCCAGCTCGGGGCTCGCCGATCTGAGCCAGACGCTGGTCAATCTCCGGGCAGAGGCAGACGGCTTCTATAAGTTCCATTCGCGCAGTAGTGAGTTGGCGCGCCTTAAGGCCGCGTTGGTCGACCTGAAGGTGCAACGGGACCAATTGGACACGGTGGCTTCTGAATACCACCGCTTGGTAGAGGCCCGCGATACCGACGCGGAACTGTATAGGCAGGCCTTGGCCGATCGCACACGCGTTCAATCGCGGAAGGAGTTGATCCAGAGACAGCTCTCAGCGTTGCCGTGGATGGGAAAGCTGCGACAAATACGCGAGCGTATGGAGCCAATGGCCGATCTTCCTGTTCCGCCAGTTGGCTGGTCTGTAGAGCTGCCGAAGCTACAGGCCGATGAGGTGAAGCTGGCAACGCAGGCGGAGGCCTTCGATCGGGAGATAGCGGTCAAGTCGGAGGAAATCGCTGCGATCGTCGTAGACGACATCGCATTGAAGGTTTCCCTGCGCGTTGACAGCCTGGGTGAATTGAAAGCCCGGTACCTGACGGCGGAACTCGATATCCCTGCCCGACGCCAGGAAGAGCGGGCTACGGGCATGAAGATTGACGCCATCCTCCACCGATTGGACCGCCCAGATGAGCCCAATCCGGGACGCCTTATCATCCCTGCACGCCAAGCTTCGGCTTTGCGCAATCTGATCGAAGCGCGATCCGGTGTGTTGGAAGCGGCAAAGTCCGCACAGGCAGAACATTCTGCGGCTTTGTTGCGCCTGAAAGGCGCACGGATTGATCTGCAGGAAGCTGGAGGCTCAACCGAAAGCCTGCCAGGAGCGGATGTGCGCATGGCTCGGCTATCGGTGACGGTGGCGACGCTGCGCAGCAGCGACTATGGGCGACGGCACCAAAGAGCCGAACGGGCACGCGAAGTTGGCCAAACCAAACTGACGGCCGCAATTTCAGCATTGGCGCCATGGTCTGGCGATCCGGAAACCCTATCGAAAATCGCAGTTCCAGATGAAGCTTCGGTCAGCTGTTGGAAAACGTCGCTTGAGCGGGCGCAACGTGAGATCGACAAAAACGAAGCTCGCCTTGAAGAACTAGAGGGTGACTCAGCGCGCTTGCAGGCCGAGCTGGATGCGCTGACAACGATTCTGGGGGTCGTCAGTGACCAAGAGGCCGCTACAGTCCGAATATTGCGTGAGGCGGCATGGGCGGAACATCGGCGGGAGCTCGATGCAGCGTCAGCAGATCATTTCGATGCAGCCCTGCGGCAAGATGACGCAGTGATGAGTAGACGTCTTGGCCACCAGACAGAACTGGCCAAGGCACATGAAATAGCCAAGACCCGGGCCGTTCAGGAAGCCAGCTGCGACCGCCAGCGCGCACTCATCAAGAAGGCGACCGATCAGCGTGACCAGATCATGGGGCAAATTGCAGCCAGCCTTTTGGTGGGTCCCGGAATGGGCGGTTTGCCAACAGACCTCCTCCCCGACCAGTTGACGAGTTGGCTTCGCCGCCGGGAAGTTGCCTTGGAAGCGTTCACTAGCGTTCAGCAGGCCGACCACGACATCAAAACCGCTGTAGAAGATGCTGCGAAAGCGCGGAACATTCTGGTCACCGCACTTGGTGATGCCGGGATCCACCATGACCCGTCTGCCGAGCCGAATGCGCTGCTTGCCATTGCCGACGAAGCTGCTGCCATCGAACAAGAACTGAAGGGGCTGAGAACCGCTGTCCGGACGTGTGCCGACGATCAAACGAAAAGGGCACATGCTCTTCAGGAAGTGGCGACACGTGAGCGGGAATGGCTCGCCTCGTGGCAGGAAGCCTGCAAAAGCTGTTGGCTTGGCGAGACCGAGCCCCTCCCAGAGCCAGCCGCGGTAAATACGATTTTTGTAGCACTCAACGAGCTTGCGAAATTGCTTCCCGAGCGGTCAGATCTTGCCGGCCGTATCCAAGCGATGGAGGCGGACCAGGGGAAATTTCAGGCCGAAATCGCTGATATTGCTCAGCAACTGCATATTGTTCCAGACGACCGCCCGACCTTGGACATTGCACAGGAGATCGGCGAACGGGTCCAGACTGCCAAGGATATTCGAGCAGCACGTGAACGAGCCGTGGAAGTGCTGACGAAAAGCCAGGACGAGCAAAAAAAGCTGGTAAAGGCTCAGGAAGCGCACGCCATCCGGCGGGAAGAGATGACATTGTTCTTTGGCGTCAGCTCGCTCGCGGAAGTCCAGCTAAGAATCCAAGAGGCAACCAAACTGGCCGAACTTCGCAAGCAGGAAGCCGAGGCCGAGACAGAGATTTGTAAAGCTCTCCGCGTCGCCTCCAGTGCCGACGCCGAAGCCTTGCTCATTGACCTTTCCCATCAAGCCCTGGATGACGACCTACTGGCCCTCGATGCTGAATTTGAGGCCCTGGACGGACGGACGCGGGAACTCTTTGCCAGAAGTCAGGCAGCCGCAGACAAAGTTGCAACAATCGGTGGGGACGATGCCGTCGCCCAAATCGAGTTGAAGCGAAAGACGATCATGCTTGAGATCGAGCAGAACGCCGCAGACTATCTGCGACTGCGTGCGGGGATTGTCGCGACCGAAATGGCGCTGCGGGCGTATCGCGAACTGCATCGCAGCTCCATGATGGCCAGGGCATCTGAGGCATTCGGAACAATCAGCCAAGGTGCATACACAGGCCTGAGCGCGCGACCCGAGCGCGACAGCGAGGTGCTCATTGCCACCGGAAGCGATGGCACGTCCAAGCTGGTGGATGACTTATCGAAAGGAACCCGGTTCCAGTTGTACTTGGCGCTCAGGGCGGCCGGATATCAAGAGTTTGTTGCTATGCACCAGATGGTGCCCTTCATTTCGGATGACATTATGGAGACATTTGACGATCATCGCGCGGAGGAGGCATTCAGGGTATTTGCAGAGATGGGCCGGGTGGGCCAGGTGATCTATCTTACCCATCATCGTCATTTGTGCGAAATCGGGCTACAGGCAGTGCCCGGTGCGCAAGTTCATGAATTAGTGGCATAGCGTGTTGGCCCGATGGAAAGTGATGTTTTGCCAAGGGGGCGTTTCGGGCGACACTGCACCTGGTTCCAGAATTTACCGAATAAGCTGCATTGATGGGGAAGAGTAGATGAAGGGTTTAATTATCGACGAGCCGTGGATCGGCTTCATATTGAAGGGAGAAAAGACTTGGGAAATGCGGAAAACGGTTTGCAATTTTAGGGGAACATTCGCACTGATCCGAAAAGGGAGTGGTTCGGTCGTCGGTGCGGCTCAGCTTTTGAATTCTCTACCTCCCCTCATCTCACCTGAAGCCTACTCGGCAGCACAGCCATACCACCGCATTCCGACAGCCCGACAGAAGCAAGCCTTCGAAGACGGCTGGCGCACGCCGTGGGTGCTAGCTGCAGTGAGGCCACTCCCGCGTCCGGTCTCCTATTTTCATCCCAGCGGCGCGGTGATCTGGGTGAATCTTGACCCCAAGGTGACAGCGGAAATTGAAAAGCTGCTCTGCTCCCAGCCAGAAGGGCCTTTTCTGCAAACTGTAGCGACGGCTGCTTCCGGGCCGGCAAGTACGGCACAGGTGAAGGGGCATCCGCACGGTGGCGGTTCATTTCCTGCGTCCTCAGCCGGATTGGTCAGCCATGGTGTCGATGGCGGCCGGAATCCGCGTCTATCCGGCGCGCTCGTGATCTGACCCCATTCCGGGCCGCTCCTGTCCTGAGGTTCAAGCTTCGCTGAGATGATGGAGCCGCCCCTCGTCGTGGCGGCCTGACGCATTGGCGGA